>CAXAIH010000007.1:0-18807 GCA_963968755.1 uncultured Flavobacteriales bacterium | reverse complement strand
TGTTAGGTATTGAACACCCACTTCGGCACTTCCTTCAATGGAGTCTCTAACAGCTGTAAGCGCACTCTTGTGCCCAAAAATCCGAGCTCTTCCCTTGCTTTTTGCCCATCGACCATTGCCATCCATGATGATTGCAATGTGCGAAGGCACGTTTTTCTTTTTGATTTGATCTACAAGGGACATGAAAAAGCTTCAGATTGCTCGCAGTTTTCGCTGCGTCCAATTGGCCGCAAAAGTACGTATTTATTCAGGTTTGTAATGGCAGAGTCGGGGGTTCTTGCCCAGTCGGATAGAAACCTGGAAAGTGGTGAAATTATACCAATCTCGGTTTGTAGGATTTCCACGCAAAGCACCCCATTCAGAAGGTTGCTCACTCAAAACACTTTTGTTCGAAAGCCCAATGGCAACGTTGTTCATGTCGTCGGGGTTAGGGTAGAAGGAACTCACATCATCTAAGTAGTCGGTGGATGATTTACGGATAGCCCATTCTAGAGCAAACAATACCCGATGAGAGAATTTGAATTTTATGCCAAGACCAAGTGGAATGGCCATGCCAAGCCGTGAGTATGACACTCCTTCGGTTTGTACATTAGCCAGCTCGTAAACGTTTCCGTTGAGTGTTCCTTTTGGGTTGAAGCGAAACATGGAAAGTCCGACGACCATGTATGGCGAAAAGAAATCTTCGTAAAGAAATGAATGGTAATGCATGAAGTTAAATTCAACTAGGAGAGCGCCTTCATGCAACTTGCTGTCGAATGAAAGGTTTCGTTGTTGAGTACTGAAATCTGCCGATAGTGCATCGTTTCCAGAAATGGCTCCAACACTAAAGTTGTACCGAACCGCCCACCGTGAGTTCACGGCATGTCTGAAATAAAGTCCGTAAGCCTCGTGCAAGAATTCACTTTTGAAATGACCGCTGGGATTTAGTTCGCCCAGGTAATAAGATCGGCCATAGAAGCCTCCAATTTCATAGGTAGATTGGCTGTTGGCACTGAGGCCATTAAGGCACAAAACGATTAGGGAGAGTGTCTTCACTCCGAAAGAACGCAGCGAATTAGACAATGGTATTATAATCTAGGTTTGAAGGAAGTTCCTTTCACGAAGCGGTAGTTCACCGAAACTTGAAGAATCATGTAGTAATCCTTTCCTTTAGGATCACCGCGTTTTTCACCAGGATTCGTCCAAGTCTCTCGCTCGGCGGGTCTTCCACTTGGATCTGCAAGAGCAGCTGCAGCTGGACCATTGGCGGCCAAGATTGCGGCGTTGTCGTAGTAACGTGTACTCACATCATCCAAGTAATCGGTGGTGGTGACACGTGCTCCGTATTCTGCTCCGATGTTCCACTTGTTGCCTAGGGCATATTTGAGTCCGAGTCCAAAAGGATAGATTACTGTTAAGCTCCCGTAAGGATCTTTACCAGGCATGATTCCTTGGCCCTCGGTGCCGAGCTTTCTTAATCCAACCCACTTTCCTTGATACTGTCCTTGAGGGCTATATGCTGTTAGTCCAATACCTAAATATCCGTAAGCTGCTATGTTGAGCAAGAAGAAGCTTCGTGCACCTCTCAACTTATAAACGTGACCAAAATTTTCTTTCTTGAAGTAGAAGCGTCCAATCCCAGTAACTTCTAAGTAAAGAGTTCGAACAGTAAGATTTCTATTGCGTCTTGCGGGCTCTTGGGTCAAGGCATCTGATGCACCCATGAATCCTCCAGAAATAGTACCACCGGCTCCTGTGCGGTCAGAAAACATGCGAATGAAATGACCCCCAACTGCAAGACGAGTGGCCTTGCCATCAAAATCTTTCCAGTTCGTGAGAAGACTGTTGACTCCAATGTCTTTTCCACCTCCTACATCGCCCATCATGTTCGTTGGGCCAATAAATCCTCCTACTTCATTTCTATAGCCCTCCCAGCGCTGGGCATTGCTCATCAGCGGGAGAAAAAAAAGAAGAAGGGAAATAATTCTGACTAGCTGCATTAAATGAGATTCAATCAAGGCTGCAAATATAGACATCTGTGCACTCAATTCCGTATATCCAAGCCCCAATTCAATTTCTTCCGAATGGTTTTTAAATAACTGTATCCAGGAAGTGCAACCAATTTTAGTTTCTTTTCAGAAAGCCGAACCACCAATTCGGCACCAGCCTCGATGCTTTCCGAGCGTGAATCTAGTGAAACAAGGAAGCTCTCATCACGCCCTTCGATGTTCAACCGAATTTCTCTATTATCAGGGACTACAATTGGGCGTACATTCAGGTTGTGCGGGGCTATTGGAGTAATAACGAAGTTATCAGACCCAGGCATAATAATGGGTCCACCGCAACTCAATGAATAGGCTGTTGAGCCTGTAGGAGTGGATATGATCAAGCCATCGGCCCAATAGAAGTTCAAGAATTCGCCCCCAATTTTCGCATCAATTTTAATCATTGATGAGGTGTTCTTTTTGTGCAACGTAAGTTCGTTGAGCGCGAAATTTAAATCGGCAAACAACCCATCTTTTGTCTCCAAGCTGAGCATGGCCCGTTCCTCAAAGTTGTAGTTTTTTTCTAGAATTGGTTTCACGGCTGCGCGCAAATCACTGCTCGCTAAAGCTGCAAGAAATCCTAAGCGACCTGTGTTCAATCCCAGAATGGGTATCGTGAAGTCACGCGTGAAAATGGTGGCATCCAATAGGGTTCCGTCGCCGCCAATGCTCAGAATAAACTCGATGCCTTCAGGGAGTTCATCGCCGAGGTCAAAGGCTTTCGCATCCGCCAAATCGAAGCCTTCGGTTTCAAGAAGTTCTTGAAAGCACCAAATGGAAAAACCTTCAGATTTTAGTGAAGCCACAAAGTCGATTACGGCCGTGCGGTGCAAATCCTCCACCTTTCTCCCGTATAGCGCAATTTCCCGCATCAATCAAACATTGAGATAATTCATCAGCGAATCATATCGGTCGCGTAAATATTCAGTGTAATCGCCTTGGTCAAACGTTCCCACAATTTTGTAGTTGAAGCGCTCCAATGACTGCACGATGGGTTGAATGTTGGGCTTGTTAATTTTAAGCGTCAATTCAATCACACTCGTCTCTGGACTTCTTGTAACAAAAGCTCCCAACAAAATGGCACCGTTGTTCTCAACGATTTGGGCAATTTGGCTCAAGCTGTAATCACGTAATTGCATCTCCAAAATCACAATTCCGCCGGGTGATTTCACCACTGGCATTTCGGAAATCACTTCCATCAATTGCTGAAGGGAGACACTTCCCAAAAACCAATTGTCCTTCTCGCTGAGAACTGGAATGATGGAAAGTTTATGTTCGTTCATCTTCTGCACCACCTCAAAAAGGTGGGTTGAATCGTACACGAATTGATCGGATTTTGGATCGAACATCTCGTCGATTTGTGGTCGATCGATGTTGTCCATAAGGAAGTTTTCATGGGCGATTCCAAGCAAATTTCGCTTGTCGACAACCGCCATGTGGTCGACCTTGCATTCGTCCATCATGCTGATGGCGTCCTCAACCGAATCCTTTGGAGTAAGGAAAGGCAGATCATCTAATTTCAACTCGCTGGCGCGCATTCAATTTCTGTGTTGAGCACAAGGCTTTATGGTACCTTTGCGCATCGGCAAATTAGCAAATAATCCATGACGAATCTGAGCGTAAACGTGAACAAAATCGCCACCCTGAGAAATGCCAGAGGGGCTAATGTTCCAAATTTACTTCAGCTCGCAAAGGACATTGAATCTTTTGGGGCTCATGGCATCACGGTTCACCCCAGACCGGATGAACGGCACATTCGCTATTCGGATGTGGAAGGACTTTCTAAGCAGAAAACAACTGAGTTTAATATTGAAGGTTATCCAAACGAATCCTTTTTGGATTTGGTCGCGAAAGTGAAGCCTGATCAAGTCACCTTGGTTCCTGATCCCCCTGAGGTTTTAACCTCCAACGCCGGCTGGAAAGTGACAGAGAACATGGATTTGCTGAATAGGGTGATTCAACGGCTGCGTGATCATGGAGCGCGCGTTTCACTTTTTATGGAATGCGAGAAGCAAGAAATTGAAGCGGCAAAAACGGTCGGTGCTGATAGAATTGAATTGTATACAGAGAGTTATGCTTCTCAGTATGCCGAAGATCGGGAGGCTGCCGTTGCCCCATACGTTCAAGCTTCCATTTGGGCGAAAGAGCATGGTTTGGGTTTAAACGCTGGGCACGACTTGAATCTTGAAAACCTCCGCTACTTTCAGGCACAGGCTCAGGATCTTTTGGAGGTTTCCATTGGACATGCACTTGTTTCTGATGCCCTTTATTATGGCCTTTCGAATGTCATTGGAATGTATCTGCACGAACTTCGTCCATGAAACTGAATTACAAAGAATCAGGTGAGGGTGAGGTACTCATTGTGCTTCACGGTTTGATGGGTATGATGGACAGTTGGCAGAGTCCAGCCCAAGAATATGCAAAGCATTTTCGCACGATTTTATTCGACGCCCGGAATCACGGTCATTCTCCGCACAGCGATGATTTTAGCTATGAACTGATGGTGAAAGATCTTCTGGAGTTCATGGATGAGCATAAGATAGAAAAGGCTCATCTACTCGGGCATTCTATGGGGGGAAAGACTGTCATGAAATTCGCGCAGAATCACCCTGAACGTGTTGAGAAATTGATTGTGGCCGATATTGGCCCCAAAGCTTATCCAGTGCATCACGAGCAGATTCTAGCTGCTTTGAATCAAGTTGATCTCGACCAAGTTGCACCCAGGACTCAAATACAACCTACCCTCGACACGCGGATTACCGAGTGGGGTGTTCGACAGTTTCTTCTCAAAAATGTGTTCTGGAAAGAAAAGGGAAAATTGGCCTACCGCTTTAATCTGGCTTCCATCACGGCCAACATTGGCTGTGTTGGTGATGAAATTGAGGATGCTGAATACCTTGGGGAAACGCTTTTTGTTCGCGGCTCAAAATCCAGTTACATTCTTGATTTCGACTGGCCAGAAATAGTCCTGACCTTTCCGAACGCCCATCTTGAAACGGTTGACGGCGCCAATCACTGGCTACATGCGGATAGGCCCGAAGACTTCAATAAGCGCGTTCTTGACTTCTTGAAAAACTGAGAAAGTCTACTTGCTCTGAGCGTTGAGTTTTTCAATCTCATTCATAACCTCTTCGGCCTCAGCTAAGGCTGCGTCAGCTTTCTTTCGATCAATGGATGAGAGGCGGTGAAAGTCTTCCAAGAGCTTCTTATGCTTCTTGGCGAGCTTTTCTTGTGGTGTTGTTTTGGAGAAGAATCCCATGACTTATTTTAATTATAACAGAATTCTGTACAGATGGTTCGAGCTGAATAATGCTCTTGCTTATTCCAAAGAAGGCGAAGGAACTACTTTAGCATTGATGAACAAGAGTTAGATTTTAACCTTAATAACTCAGAAATAGCCTGCCTTTCTCCTTTGTTTTTTTTTCAGCTAGGTGCTGAATTTTAGTGGTTTCTCGCAGAATTGGATAGGCTCTCCTTTTATCGATCATTTTGAACCGAAAACCTATAATGCTCAACCCCAAAATTGTAGTGTTGCACAAGATGAACGCGACATACTGATTCGAATTTGCCATCCTACTTATTGAACCCTACGTCAACAGTTATTCCAACGGAGTTCCTTTGTTTAAGTTGGCTATGAACATCATACTCGCACTGAGCCTTCACCCCATGGAGCGGTTGCTTAGAAGATTGATTAGCAGAAGGGAACAAATAACCTAAGGGAAGCTGATTAGCCACGCTGAGGGAAATAGGATCACTCAAAATCCAGCGTCAGCTTAAAACGCAACAACCTGCCGTTACCGGCATCAGCTAGGTACAGTATCTCATCTAGGTATGCTACCCCAGAAGGCCCACTAAACTGACCCACTTCCTTTCCTGTTGGGTCGCTGCCACCAAAAGACGCTCGGATGTATTGTTGGTCTGCAGCTGCGGCCGGAGGTTTGATTCCCTCCAAGCCCGTGTTGGTGAACTGATACAAGGAATCGAGAATTTCATCCACTACAAAAAGGTAATTACTGCCATCTCCAGTGAAGGTTACATCCGAAGGTTGTTGAAAGCGATTGGGTGTGTACAAGAATCCTTCTGCCAAGATCGTATCGCCGGTAATGAAGTCGCGCACTTCGTAGGCTGCTCCATCTGGGCCTTCTTGCAGCTCAATGTACTGAACCTTCAAAGTGGTGTTCGGCGATTTTGAGGTGAAGATGAAGTCTCTTTGCGTGGCCATAAAGAACTGCTGCGGTGGCTGAACCAAGGTGGTGATGCTACTCGGGTCTTTGAAGTAATCCAAACGCAATTCACCGTTCACTGAAACATTGATTGGAGAAAGAAAATCATCGTCCTCAAAGGGAAGGCCAGTACTCAATCCAAACTCCTTACTCGCAAAGGTGAAGACGGCATCGTCGGTGTCATACAGGTCATCGAAGGTTGCGTAGTATGAGTTATCAGATAAGACCGCAATGGAAGTAAAGCGTCTGTCTACATCACTCAAGGAAAAGGTGCTTTTTCTGAAGTAAGGGTTTCGTACGACCAGACGTACATCCGCAGAATTGAGATCGAGCGATAGGGCGCTCCGTTGCACGATTCGATAAATGCACGAAAGATTAAAAAGAGAATCCAAGACTTGAATGGAGTCTGGAATTGTAGGGTGCGGAATAGAGACGGTCAACAAGGTGTCGTAGGTTCCAACCGCCAAAAGGTCGAGCTTCCGATCTTGCGCGATGCTCGTTACGCCTGGCACTCCAATACGTCCGATTTCTCTTCCCGATTGATCCAATGAAATTACTTCCTCGGTAGCGGCATCCGCCACATAAATCAATTCATCAAAACCTGCTATTACATCAGTTGGATTGGCAAAGCCATCTAGCACTGGAAGTATGGGAACGTAGGCGATGTTCCTATTTTGAAACACAGGTTTGTCGATGAAATCCAAATCGGTTTTGTTCCCGAAATAATTCTCACAGGAAGTAAGGGTCAACAGACTAGCAACCGTCAAAAAAAAGAGAAAGGTCTTATTCGAGCGCATCATCCTGTCGGCGGTTTTTATTAATCACGAGGGCAAGACCAAAAACATGCTGGGTTCCAATGAAACTGGTGATGTTCGCGGCATAATTCACATCCAAGGGATGGTAGCCAATTTTGGATCTATACCCAATACCAAAGCTTGGCCACTGCTGACCTTTCAGGTTGATCTTATATCCGAAGCGAGCTGAGATCAATTCTCGGAAAGAGTACTCCAAGCCCAAGCGAATGTTTTCTGCATTGTCGTTGGGATGATTTAGCTGAACAGCGGTTAGAATTTGATGTCCGTTGTTCTCGTAAGCAACTATAGAAAGACCTAACTTAAAGATGGTCGGCAAGTTGTAGAAATCAGGTTGCTGTAAAGAATCACGATTGAATGGATTTTCAATGAAGTCGCCATCCATTTGTGATTTTCCGCCGAAGTTCTGAACCACAACAGCGAATTTCAAGTCGCGTACATCTGTGGTGTACAAAAAGCCCAAATCGGCACCTACAGAGTGATTTCGATACTGAGCGGCCTGCTCATAAAGGTGGTTGATGCGTATTCCGAAACTAAATTGATCCGATAATTTTTTTGCGACGCTCAATCCGTTCGCCATGTTCATATAGTAGAAATACTCCCCTGTTCCTTGTGGCTGAAACTCTGTTCTTACCTCCATCGCAGGGGAGGTGAGTGCATTCATAGAAAGACCGACATAGTTGTTCATCACTTTGCCTATAAAGCCCAGGTAATTTTGTGTAAGCCCGAGTCCGTATGCGTATGAGGAAGACATAAACCTCGGATTGTCGTTAAGAGAAATAGAAGACACATTGCTGTACAATCCGTACGGGTCATCACCCAAGGCAATGGAAGCTCCGCCCATACCAACACTTCGTGGGTTGATATCTGTTTTCAAGAATCCAAAAGAGGCTATTCCAGCGCGTTGACCTCCCAAATTCGGAAAGAGTTGTGCCCGAACTTCGCCACTGCAAAGCAGCGTCAAGATCAATGATATTATCAAAAACCTTTTCAAAACTTAAACTGAATTCCGTACAAAATTTGACGTGGAGCCATCCATCGAGCGGGGTTTGTTGGAGGTGCTCCGCTTGGCGGTTGAGGGTCATTTATTTTAGGGTCTCGCCAAGTAATGGGGACATCATCTCCTTCGCGGTATCCATCGCCCGTGACGGGATTTACTGTGAAGGCGTTTTTGTTGTTAAAGACATTCTTCACTTCTATACTTGCTGAGAATCCTTGATTCTTGCGGAAGAAAAAATCACGACTTATGCGGAAGTCAGCCCAAAACCAAGGCTTGGCGATTTTCTCGTTTGGGCGATCGTTTCGGTATTCGTACACATTTCGCCCAAGGTCGTTCGTTCCGGTAAATTCAACGGGCGTGTACCGGAAGCCCGATTTATAGTTCATCGAGAAAAAAGCGTGGAAATAGTTCAACGGAATTTTGCCAATGTTTAAGGTTGAATCGCCGTTGAACATCAAGGCCAACTTCAAATCCCATGGACGATCCCAGCTCAAAGGCTGCTCTTTCGTTGTGTTCACAAAACCCTGGGCTTTCAGCTGTAAGAGGCCCTCTCGAGCTGAGTTCGATTTTCCAGTAGCTGATTGGTAGGAACCATTAAAGCGCAACAAAAAGAACTTTCCTACGCGTTGGGCGATGCCCAACTCAACCCCAATAATGCGCGCGTAATCCTGGTTGAAATAAAAGGTCTTTTGTGCGAAACGACCTGTTTGGTCTCTAATGTTGATGGTTCCTGGAATGATGTAGTCGTATTTGTCGTTGTTGTATGCGGTGAGCGTTACCCCTAAGTCCCGAGTAATTTGAGTTTTTATTCCAATTTCGTAGGAAACTGTTGCTTCAGGTTTGAGGATGGGATTTCCAACAGTAGATAGGAAAGAACGATCCAGAAAATCTGGGTCGAGTCCAGCATACAAAAAGCGTGGGTGAGGCATTTGCATCGCATGGCTGTAGTTGAAGAACAAAACGTTGTTGTCGGTAACAGGGAAAGAGACATTCACTCTTGGGAGAATTCGACCATTGTATCGCTGCCCAAAGAGTTTTGTGGTTCCCTCTCGATATTCTTCTCGCACATTATCGATGATCGGGGTATTCGGATCTTCAACAGCATCGTCAATCAAACCGCCGTATGCCCAATAATTGTATCTCAACCCTAAAGTAGCATTGATGCTTTTGTAACTGATTTTGTCCTGAATGAAGATTCCACCATTTCGTGGTTTTACATTCCAAATCTCACTTGAACTACCAATGCTGATGGAAGGAGTGCTCTCCGTTTCGCTCAGCTGAATTGGAGCTCCTACCCACGGTCTAGCCACATCAGACCACTGGTATTCCAGCTCTTTGTGTTCAACGCCCGCTATGAATTCATGCACTTCATTGTTCGGATAGAAGGCGACTTTCCCTTTGAAGGTGTATTCCTCGGCAAAGTGATCGTGCCAAAGGGTGCTTAAGCCATCGTTGTTGTACAATCCTTCTCCAGGAATTACGAAGATGTAGGGATCATTAGGGTTGAACAATTGAACGGGTGAGGTCACCAAGGATCGTGGATCATAAATCTGGTCAACGGTCTCGTCGCGGAATGGTCTTCCATTCGCATCTGCTCTAAGGTTGGTGAACAGCCTTCCCATCGAGATGCTGAGGTTTAGGTTGTTGTTGAAGAAGTGGCTGAAGTTCAGAACACTCAAATTCGAATGGTGCGTGTAAGCCGTCGCATTGTCTGGCTGTAAGCTGAACCGATACTGCAACCCAGGTTGCACCACCGCATCAAAACCTACTACTTGAAGCGAGCGGGTGTTCTGGTTGATAGCTAAGGAGTGCTGATTGGTGAAACTGAGCTTGGTTCCTGGCCTAATCTCATAGGCCAATTTGAGGGTGTGTGACCATTTGTTGTTTTGTCGTGGAGCCCAAAGGGAATCGTTTTTTGGGAAGAGCGATGAGTGAACTTGGTCCGCGTAAATGCGATAGTAGTCGTCACTTAAACGCATGTTAACTGAACTAAAGAAGGTCACCTTTTTTTTGGTGAAAGGAACAGGACCTCCGAGCGAGAATTCAGCGATGTCGGTGTTCCAGGCAGTACCTTCATTTTCATTAACAGCAAAGTTGTCTCGAATCCAACTCCCACTTACCTCAAGCTTTTTCCCTCCTTCTCGGATCTTCGTAGAAATAACTCCTCCTGCACCACCGCCAAATTCAGCGCCGGCTCCACCGGTAATCAGACTTAAATCTCCGATGGAACCGGCCGAAACCTCTACTCCGAAACCTGTTCCGGAAAGTGGATCTTGTGCACTGATTCCATCTACGATGTATTGAGTTTCGTAGTTCCTAGCCCCACGAATATTCACACCATCAGGCGTTTGATTCACTCCGGCTTGCATGGAGATGATGTCCTGAACGTTTCTAACGTTCATTTGGGAGATCTCTTCCTTGTCGATGCTTACTTCTGAAGAAGCTTTTTCCAGGTTGATCATACTGGCATCTCCTACTACCACAACTTCTTGGATGGTGGTAGACCTCAAAGGCAATTTCGCGTCCACCTTGGCCTTCTGACCTTTCTTCACGCGCACACCATTTACCACAACGTCTGAGTATCCGATGTAGGAGAACTTTACGCTGTAATCCCCAGCTTTCACCTCGTCCAAGCTGTAGTTCCCATCTAAATCACTGGAGGCACCTTTGTAGGTTCCAACAATCACAACGGTAGCTCCAATCAGGGTTTCCCCACTTTCCTTGTCGAAAATCTTTCCAGAAATACTTCCAAATTGAGCCCTCAGGCTAGGGCCAGCAAGAAGCAATAAGATCGATATGAGCAGGGATCTTACCAATTGAAGTCTGTATTGATAATGTCATCAAAAAGGTTCCTCATGGCTGTAGGTCGACCATTGAGTTTGTGCATCTCTACCGAGAAAAATACTTGCTTCACTTTGCCGTCGGGTCTTCTTCGTGCAGCAATAACATCTGGACCTGTCCAGGGAGCAACAATCTCTAGATCTGCCTTATACATGGGTTCTGCGTCAGCAGTAGGGAAGAAGGGATCCAAGCCAGTTAGAAACTCAGATGGTTGAAGGGTGTCGTAAGTACCGAATTGTGGGTTGACCAAGCTGTCGAATCCGAGGATAGCGGTTCCGCCGGATGCTTTTGACAAGCCGTCCATAGGAAGGGTTTGAAATAAACTGGATTCTTCCGAAAAGTTATTGGGGAAAATGGCAGAGCATAAAAGTTTTCCGTTGGTGTCGAAGAAGGACTGCAAGGAAGGAGCAGCCGATTCTAGAAGGAGCCTGTCTTGTTTGGTTTGGGCATCTTCAAAAAGTGAATTTTCTGTGTAAATGACCAGAATGTCGTAAAGCTGAATCATCAAATTGAAGGTGATGTTCCAGAACTTTGGGTGATTCTCACCTCCATTCGAATAGAAATCTATGTAGTCGTAGGCTGTGGTAACCGCATCCATATTTGCGCGGTAGAAGGCATCTCCATCTGGGTTGGCCGCAATGACCAAAATGTCTGTTTTTTGGTTTTTCAGGAAGAAGATTTCCGAGGTGTCAATGCTGCTTTCAGATCCTGCGATGTCGACCACGCGGACATAAACTCTGTTGGTGTCTTCCAGTCTTAATCCGGTTATGGGCTCGCTCAAAGGAGCGGTAACATCCGTGTATACCAAAGCTGATTGTTCTCCAGTGGAGAAGGGGTCATTTGCCACGAAAGAAATGGTACTCACTTTTCGATCAATGGGATACCAGTAGCCCTCGTTGACTTTAACGAAGATTTGATCAATGGTTTCATTTCCATCAAAATCCGTGGCTTCCCAAGAAATCGTTGCTACGGAGAACACCGTGTCTTGAGGCATTAGGTCAGACTTGAAGAGAACTTCCGGAGCAGTATTCTTGATGGGAACAGTGAGTTCTGCTGGTGTGGGATCTACGAGGCCCTCGTTGTCAATAGAGCGGACCAAGAATTCAATATCAACTTTATCTGAGCCCGTTTCAATGGAAAAGGTAAACAGACTGTCTTGAGATTTAGTCCTCGCCCATTCCGTTCCTCCGTCGATGGAAAGTTCGAATTCTTGCACATATCCGTCCTGGTCGCTTCCAAACCACCTGAGCTGCACAATGCTGTTCAAGCGATTGTCACCCGACAAATTGATCTCATTGATGGAGATGAAGGTGTCCGGAGCCAGATTGTCTTTTTTCTCCCCTTTGTTGCAAGAGATGAACAGGCCAAGAATGAAAAGATATGTGAGTAGAGCTCGCATGAAATAAACCACCCCGACCCTTACGAGAGTCGAGGTGGATTCATTGTTTAGGCTATTTCTGAATTACAATCTTCTCATTTTGGAGCCGCCTTCCGTCAGAGTCGATCAAACGAATGGTATAGATTCCAGGGTCGAATGAATTCAAGTAAATGGTCGAATTCTGTTCGTTCGTTATGCGTTTGAAGATTTCGCGCCCTTGAACGTCGATGAGTTCGATGCTGTGCACTTCATTTTCAAATTGAGTTTGAATGTTGAGCTCATCTTGTGCCGGATTCGGGTATACTTCCATGAATCGTGGTGACTCAAAGAAGTGTTCAAATACGGTTGAGTTCGTATCGGTTGTATCCGTGGTATCCGCTTCGAAGATGTTGATGCCCATGAAGTCGTCGTTGTTTCTAGGAAGAAGCTTCATAGACCCAAAACTGTAGTGCATGATCCCCATCAAGGTGTCCATATTCATGGTGTCTGAAATAGCTACACCTGGAACCAAAAGATTTGAAAAGTATGAGCTATCAACCACGTAAGAAACGTTGTATGAGCTGAAGGCCGAGCTTGACTTTCGTCCTGCCAAAACACGAGTACCATTAGATGGGTCTAAAGGATCGCGACCTACTCTGTACTCACCGAAATTGTTAGGATCATCTGCATTCACATCAACGATGTGCACCTTACTGTTTCCAGTAGATGTTGGGTTCACAAGGCCCATCAAAACGCCTTCGAACTTTTCTGTTTCAGGAAACTGATAGTTCGTGAAGCTGTCTGGTTGGAAATAAGTAGGGGTGATGCTTCCAGTTCCTGCCGAAACAATATTTGTAACGTTCTCAAGAACAGTGAAGCGACTACTGTTTTCATTAACTGTTCCAGTAATGGTCACCTTATCTCCTCTGGTAAGCGTAGCCAATCCAGGGTTCTGAGTTGCCATAATTCCTGACCATCCCCCAATCTGGTTTTCGTCTTGGATGTAGACATATCCTAGGTCGTCGGCAGCGGCTGAAGAAGTAACTACTCCAGTTACGGTAACCTCCGCATCACGAAAAATGCTTTCCCCATTTGAGTAAGGTGTGTATTGAAGGTCGTAGATGGTTAATCCATTGTCACGAACTCGGTAAGCATAAGTAGATGAAGTTGGGTCGTTGCTCGGAACAGCCGTTGTATTGGTACTGTCATCTGTTGCTTCGATGTAATATCGAACAAAGGATCCATCGCTTTGAGCTGGAATGCTCGCGCTGTAGCTGTCACCAGTCCCAGGCATCATGGTAACGCTGTTGAAGCTGAGGTTTGTTGGGTCCG
This sequence comes from uncultured Flavobacteriales bacterium, assembly GCA_963968755.1. Lineage (GTDB taxonomy): Bacteria > Bacteroidota > Bacteroidia > Flavobacteriales_G > Salibacteraceae > UBA4419. The sequence continues at coordinate 5,218 of CAXAIH010000007.1, read as the reverse complement.
TTCCAACATTGTACTTCAAAATTGCTCCGGTAACTACACCATCAAGATCGAGAATGTTGGCAGTAACAACAACGGAGTCGTTGCTTGAAGGTACTTGTGGTGATCTTGAAACATCAGTAATTCTTGGTGCTGAAGGTCCATATTCATAATGGTTTGCAGCGAATGGATGCAATTCGTATCCACGTCCGCTTTCCCCTGGGCAATCGTTTTTGGAGTGCAGAATTATTCCGTTTAATGCTTTGAATTGATCACCTACCGATGGAGGGGAGAAAGATCCATTCACCATAGTAGTTGGATGCGTGAAAACAGGTAATTTTTGAACGAAGAAATAATCCGAGACATTCACCAAGTTGTTGTTCGCGTCTTTCACAACAAAACTCACACGGCTTCCACCTGAGAAGAAGTCTACCGACTGCACTTCAAGGTTCTCCATGCGCACAAACTGACCTTCCCACTGCTCACCGGTAGGGAGTAGGTTGTTTCTCTGATCGTCGTTCAAATCAGTCGCGGTGATGGTATCCTGATGAATAGGATTTCCTGTACTCACGAGTTTAATCGATGGCCCATCTAAAGGTTCGAGCTGTGTTTCTCCCTGATATTGGCTCAATTCTCCGGTGACGTAAACTTCCCAACCTGCAAAGAGATTTGGAATTTCTTCTGTATAGCCTTGGCCATCTCCATCGCGCAGATGGATTGCGCTCCATGGGCCACCGTTTGGACCTTGAATGAAAACGTTGTGACTGCTAGAGCCATAGTCAGCTCCGTCCATGATAACAACGCCTTTCACGGTTACCGTGTCGCCGTTGTAGTTGCTTAGGTCGTCGCAGTTACCGAGGTCTGCCTGCGATTTCCATTGCACCGTATCGATTTGAAGGGTGTCGTTCTGGGCGGAAGCGAAGCAAACGCTCAGAGTAAAGATTAGGAATAAATAAAAGTGTTTCATAGTGCTGAATTTGATGGATGTATTCTATTTGATGATTGTAAAATTTCCTTTTTGAATGTCGCCGGTATCCTGATCTTCAACAGAAAAGATGTACATACCTCGTGCAATAATTTGTTGAGCAGTTGACAATAAATCCCAGGCGTGCTCTCCGCCTGAAAAAACCGTGTTGTCTACATCAGAGTATGTGTCGAACCAGCGAATGTCACTTCCATCGTACTCTTGGTCGTGATTGATTTCGTCAATGAGGTCGCCGGATGTATTGTAAATTCTAATGGTGCATCGAGCTGGAAGGTTGGCGAAAACAATCTTCTTGCTTTCCTGAGAAGTGCTTGATCCTTCCCAAGAAGCACCTAAATAGTAGGGATTTGGGTAAACGAAGGGCAAGTTCTCTTTGAGGTCATCATTCTCTTTGGTTCCCGCAAAGGAGCGGGAGGCATTTGCTAAGGGGCTTGTTTCTAGCGAGAGTAAATTGTTGTTTTCATCTCCTCGGTCGAAAGAAGTGACGGAAACCGCATACTGCCAACCATTCGTGAGCCCGTCGAGGCTGTATATGTATACATACTCGTTTGTATCTCCTTCAAATGTTACCGGAGGTTCTTGGCGAATGGATGACATGCCATTATCAAAAAACAGTTGGTTGTTGCTCAAGTCATACTCAGCAACCACCTTCAAAGCTTCATTCAAACTTTCCTGCCCTGCTACGTCGTAGGCTTTTGAGCTAGCGTACACCTTGTATCCTTCGAAGTCCTCTTCTAGGGAAATAGGGTCGATTGAGCGCTCTGAATTATCCGACCAATAGATATCAATTTTGCCGTCAGATGCGACCACCTTGGTAGTTGGAATGTCGGGTGGAGAAGGAAGGATGAAGCGGGTGATTTCACCATCTCCGTCTTTGTCTTCACCATCGTCGAGCACGCCATTGAAATTTGTGTCTTCTCCATTGTAAGCCGTTTGAGCCCACTGGGCGTTTTGTATCAAGAATTTTTGTTGCGTCATGTTGTTTTGGCTGTTTGGCTTGCCATCTTCATTTTTCTTGGCAAGTACAATAGCAAAAGCAATGTTGATGGTCTCACCAACTTTCCAATTAGGAAATGGCCCAACAGAAACAAGGTCGGCACGGTTACCTGCATTGTTCAATTGCTCCGTTAATGAGCTTCCGTTTGGCGGGCTGCTCGGACTCCAGCTCGGTAGCTTATTCATGCCATTCGACATTTTGGCATAGCGCTGATTGTCGTCGCTCGGAATAAAAAAAACAGGGTCGCTGGAATTGTTGAAAATCCAAGCCTGGTAGTTGGAGACGAAGGTGCTGTCGATGGATGGGTGGAAGAACTTATCCTCAAGACTCGCTCCAAGGAATCGCTGACCCACATAACTTTCCGTAAAACCTACATCTCCTGAATGATCGTAGCAATAGGCCATGTTTAAACTGTCGATGAAACCATTTCCCCCCTTGTTGTAATAGGCCGACCCACCTTGTCCGGCAGGAGTGATGTTCGTATTTCGAACTACCGTATTTGCCCACAGAGCAACATAGGCATCCTCTAGGTTGCTGCTTCCGTTATTGGTGATGCTGTAGTTGAGCAAAACGAAAAAGTCGCTAAAGGGAAAGTTCCAATTATAGGTCTCTAAATGCACATCCATTCCAATGGGAAAATCGTGACGGGAGACTTGAATTTGAGTACCGGGCACCACTTGATACTTATCCGAGAAATCCATTACGAAATCTTGGTGGGATATTGCATCAACCGAATAGGCCGGGGAATTGAAGAAGGATGAGCGCTCTAGAATACTTGAACCTTCTTCGGCAAAAAATTCATAGCCAGCCGTTCCCGTTCCAGAATTGATCCCATTGGGATAGTCATAGGCTGCTGATGAAACCACTACTTGCGATCCATCAAGTTTACCTCCAATCCAAAGCCCACCTTCAAATAGGTGTTCAACACCAGAACCTTTTGGGTATTCGCAGGAAGCAAATCCATTGTCGAAATTTCCTCCGAATGCATTTCCAATGGTTCCTGCATTGGTAACGTTCAGCCCAACTTGCGATGCAGTGGTGCCGCGTTCGTCGAAGGATTGCGACATAAGTACTTGAAAAGCAAGTACAAAGACCAATATGAGCAGAGATTTAATCACCTTACAACTTTACAAGCTTCCCGCCTCCAAGGATGTTTCCTTTATGTGAAATTTCCATTAGGTAAATACCGCTAGCGAGCTGACTTACATCAACCAAATGTATGGATTCGCCGAGCCTGAAATTCAGCTTTTTATCAACGATTTTTTCACCAGAAATGGAGCGAATGATAATCTCTGCAGAGGGAGCATTTGCAGATTTCAAATCCACCTTTAAGCGACCTTGAACAGGGTTGTTAAACTTGATTTTCCCGTAGTTGAGTTCATCAATAGCCGTAGGTCCTAATACTTTAACCTCTAGGTCTAGCCCAACTGGCAGATGGTCCGACATATTGTGAAGCGCGGAAATGACGTTAGCTGGAAGAGAATTGTTGGCGGGACTTAGAAGTGTTCCATTAAGTCGTTGGCCATCTTGTCCCATGGTCCAATAACTGCCTTCTATGAACTGCGTTCTGTTCGAGCTGTCGGACAAGGATTTGTTCATAAGTACGAAGTCGAAGCGGTCGTCCATCCCTCCCCCCGAATGACAGCCACCGGAGGTGTGTGTACTCTGGCTATGAACACTCGTGAAACTTGAGTTCGAGTACCAGTTACCAAGTTGGTTCACTGGGTCAACGAAAACAATGTTTGTATCGCTGTTTTGAATGAGCTCTTGGAACTCCGAAACACTGCTGTTCTTTACGTTCAAATCGCCAGCGAACAAAATGTTTCCAGAGAGCTGGTTTTGATCCAAATAGGTCATCAGAGCCTCTGTTTGTAACAGCCGCATTGAAGCATCGCTGGCAGCTAGATGTGCTACGAAGACATGAATCCAATTGGTGTCGAGCGTTTGATTCAAAAAGGGCTCGTAAACATATAAGGAGTACCGATCTATCAATCGGATGAGGTTCTGCCCACCATTGCTCTGACTGATTTGATCTTGGTGATGGAGCACAAGTTTCTCCGAATTGTAGTAGAGCATGTTCACCAGATTCGAGAAGGTGTTTCCCGTGGAGTTGGCTCTTTCATAATAATCGCGTCCATCTTGGTTCAGGCAATTGACCAAAATTCGCTCGGCATAAATGGCCGTTGAACTGAGTTCATTCACGGTGAAGATGTCGGGAAGTGCTTCTCCGATAATCGTTTTCAAGTAGCCATCCTTGTCAACAATATTGTTGTTGGAACTGGTGCAAAAGCTCGTGTATTCACCGTAATACAGAATGTTGTAGTGCAAGATTCGAAGGGTGTCGAGCTTCTGTGCTTGGAGAATTCCAGGGCTGAAAACAAATAAGAAAAGGGCTATTAATCGCACGGCTGGCAAAGGTAGCTTTAGCAGCTGTATCCGTCAAATAAACTTTGCAGCTGCGCAAGAAAAGGAACCTTCCAAAACGCTCCAACAAAAAATAACAGCGTCTGCAGCATCAAATTCTATCTTCGTGTGTTCTCAACGAGATGCAAAGAGATTCAATAGTTATCATTCCAACCTTCAATGAGAAGGAGAACGTCGAGCGCATGATTCGAAAGGTCATGTCCTTGGAGAAGGAGTTCGAGGTGCTCATCATTGACGATGGTTCGCCAGACGGAACGGCTGAGATAGTGAGGTCTTTGATGGACGAGTTTTCTGGTCGACTCCATATGGAGCAGCGCGTAGGGAAGCAAGGATTAGGCACGGCATACATTCATGGTTTTCGCTGGGTATTGCACCGACATTACACCTACGTATTCGAGATGGATTGCGATTTCTCGCACAATCCAGATGATTTAGAGCGCTTGTATGAAGCTTGTATTCAAGGAGCAGACTTGGCTGTTGGATCACGCTATGTGAAAGGCGGTAAGGTTGATAATTGGCCATTGCGTAGAGTTTGGATGAGCTATTACGCCTCGGTCTATGTTCGCTTTGTACTCGGTTTGCAAGTAAAGGACACAACTGCTGGTTTTGTATGCTATCACCGAAAAGTGCTCGAAAAAATTGATCTTGATAAGATCCGCTTCATTGGATACGCCTTCCAAATTGAGATGAAGTACACAGCGAATAAGCACGGGTTCAAAATCGTTGAGGTGCCCATTACATTCACCGATCGTGTTCTTGGTGAATCCAAGATGTCAACTAAAATATTCAAAGAGGCCTTTTTAGGGGTCTTAATTATGAAGGGAAAGGACCTGTAG
>CAXAIH010000006.1:0-19028 GCA_963968755.1 uncultured Flavobacteriales bacterium | reverse complement strand
CTTTTATACCTCGGCTCTTCAAGGAATTGCTGAGCATCGAATCCAGCGTGTTCATACTAATTCGATCTTCGATCGATTCCGACATATCGACCTCAATGAGACTTTTAACAATGTCGCTCACCAGGAAAGTTTTGTTTACGAGTCGCTTTCTCAGTGTGCTGTCTTGCAAAACATCGAGATCTTCCATGTGCGAACGTCCATAACCATCAGACTTAAGTCCCATGGAGATTTCCTCTATCATATCAATGTTGGAGGCATCAGAAATAATGTGCTTTCGTGAAGTAGCTTGATCATCGCCTTCCACGATTTCCACTTCAACAATGCCTTGATTTTTATTGATCTTCTGAACTTTTCGGTATTGGAATCCTGAATCGGGGAACTCTTCATTTATCTCGTTCAGCGTATCTACATTCAAGAAGAGAAACTTGCCTTGTTCGTGCGAGCGCAATTTCGATAGGGCCTCCTGCTTCTCTAGTTCCTCTGAAACCTCGCGAAGGGATTCATTCACTCGGTAGTTAAATTCTGTTTCCTCTAAGCCAACAGCATTGCTTATCCAAAAAAGCTGAACTCCGATCAGCCCAATGAGAGTGACGGAGATAAGGATGATGAGTAGCTTAAAGTTTTTAGCGAGTTGTTTGATGGTGCTTCTAATTTTCCGAGGTCAAATGTAGCTGAGGGACCACGGCAGTGCTAGAGCTTAACAGGTTTTAACAGATGTTTAGAATGCTTTAACACGATATTTTGGGTCTGACGCTTCAAATGTTTTGAATTTCATAAGTGAGGTTTCGATTCGTCGATTAGAGTCAATTCCGATTTCTATCCAATCATGTGATCGACACTGTTCTTAGGAAGTTTTAGCGAACGTCGACGAACCAAACCTAGAAGGGAGTTTTAGGGCAACTCCCTTCTTTTTTTGTCCTTTTGTCAGCAAACTTGCCCCACTTAAATGGTTTCAAAGCGGCCGTTTCATCTAAAAGTGAAACCCTTTAAACAAATTTTCGAATAAGAAATGGATCAGTATTGAAACCATTGAGCTTGCAGGCGCCAAGTACGACCCAAAAAAGGGCTTCTTGGAATGGGACTTAGGCATAAACCCTGCCGCGAAGCGTGAAATCACATATAACTGCACCCTTCGGTATCCCAGAAAGTAGAAATTCATTTTATTGGTTTGAAAGCGGGGGACTCGATTCTTGAGTCCCCTTTTTTCTACTTTTAGCGGAAAGGAATTTCATGGAAAAAATTGCCAATTATATTGATGGGCAACTCGTGCCACCTATATCCGAAGAGTACATCGACAACTTCGACCCTTCCAAAGGAGAGGTCTTTAGTCAAATACCCAAATCCAATTCCTCAGATGTGGATGCGGCCTACACCGCCGCTGCAAAAGCTCTTCCGGCATGGAAAAACAGTTCCAATGAAGAGCGCAGCAGAGTTTTGTACAGAATCTCTGAGCTGATTGAGGAGCATCTTGAAGAATTCGCTCTTGCAGAGTCATTGGACAATGGAAAGCCGCTTTGGCTTGCACGACAAGTAGATATTCCGCGCGCCGTTTCCAACTTCAGGTTCTTTTCACAGGCAGCCACGCAGTTTGCTTCAGAATCTCACGGCATGCAAAACAAAGCCATCAACTACACCTTGCGTGATGCAATTGGGGTAGTGGGATGTATCTCGCCGTGGAATTTACCCCTCTACCTTTTTAGTTGGAAAATCGCTCCAGCCCTAGCTACGGGCAACTGCGTTATTGCGAAGCCTTCAGAAGTGACGCCCTACACCGCCTTCAAACTTTCAGAAATATGTCAAAAGGCAGGATTGCCCAATGGCGTTTTGAATATCGTGCATGGTTTAGGCCCGGAGGTGGGAGCAGCAATCGTGGTGCACCCTAAGATTAAAGCCGTTTCCTTTACTGGCGGAACAAATACTGGGGAATGGATAGCAAGAACGGCGGCTCCCTTGTTTAAAAAACTCTCGCTTGAACTTGGCGGGAAAAACCCGACCATCGTTTTTGAAGATTGCGATATGAAAAAAACCTTGAAGGAAGTCTTCAGAACTGCCTTTGCCAATCAAGGTCAAATCTGTTTATGTGGTTCACGACTCTTCGTTCAGAAATCGATTTATACGGAGTTTCGAGATGCCTTTATTCAAATTGTGAAAAACCAAAAAGTTGGCCCGCCGAAGAACGCCGATTCCAAATTAGGAGCCGTTGTTTCCAAAGGTCATATGGAAAAAGTACTCACCTATATTGAGCTTGCAAAAGAAGAGGGCGGAAGCATTTTATGCGGCGGTAAGCAATTGCATATGCCCTCTCCATACGATAAGGGATATTACATTGCCCCAACAGTAATTGAAGGTTTGAACTACGACTGTAGAACCAACCAGGAAGAAATTTTCGGGCCCGTAATTACGATTACTCCTTTTGAAAATGAGGATGACGTTTTGAAAATGGCCAACAGCACTGAATATGGGTTAGCAGCTTCTGTTTGGACTGAAAACCTGACTAGAGCTCACCGCATTGCCAAGAACTTGGAGAGCGGAATCGTTTGGATCAACTGTTGGCTACTGCGAGACCTAAGAACTCCTTTTGGAGGTGTAAAAAATTCTGGCGTTGGGCGCGAAGGTGGTTTTGCGGCCATGAAGTTCTTCACTGAACCAAAGAACGTGTGCATCCAATATGGAGACTGATTTCAAAGTCGCCATTATTGTCAACGGACGTTCTAAAAAAGGCCTTCAGCTCCTTGACGAACTTCCCCATTCCGTCATAAAGCTTCAGGTACACCGGACCGAGTTTAGCGGTCATGCCACAGAGCTAGCCAGCTTGTCGATTGCAGCTGGAAATAATCTGATCATCGCATTGGGAGGCGATGGCACATTAAGCGAGGTAATCCAAGCCTTTGGAATGGCACACGAAAAAGGGAAAGAGCTTCCGCTTTTTTCTTTTGTTCCCTGCGGTTCCGCCAACGACTTCGCAAAAAACTTTCGTTCCGATTATTCCATTCCTGAAGTCATCATGAAAGCTCAAAAGGGAAATTACCAAGAAGTGGATATCGGACATTTAAGAACTCCTTCACGTAATAGATACTTCCTAAACATCGCAGACTATGGAATTGGTGCTGTGGTTGCCCAAAGAGTGAATCAATCATCTTCACGCTTAGGGAGCGACATAACCTTCCTAGATGCAGTAACTCGCGCATTTATCCGTGCCAAAAAATTCGAGATCGACTTGAATATCGATGAAAAATTATGGTCAGGCAAAGCGCTTGCTGTTGTTATGGCCAACGGGCGTTCTTTTGGCAGCGGTCTCATTATAAGTCCATACGCTCATGTATCCAGTGGGCATTTGAACGTGGTGATTATCGGAGATGTGAGCTTAGCGGATTATGCGCTAAATCTACCAAAAGTCAAAATGGGTAAAACCATCCAGCACAAAGGCGTCCATTATTTTAAAGCGAAATCGGTAGAACTTGTGTCAAGACAAACTCATCTCATGGAAGCTGATGGAGAGTTTATCGGAAACGAAGTCGATAAAGTATCCGTTCTTCCTTCTTTGCTAAAACTTGTGATTTAGAATGGTATCAAGCCTCCGAGCGCAACTTTAACTGGTATTGTTTCGGGGTAATTCCATGCTGCTTCTTGAAAGACTCTATGAAATGACTCACATTAGAATAACCAAGTTCATTCGCGAGCATATGAATCGAGAGGTTTTCATCTTCCAACTTTCTCCGGGCCCATTCGTTTTTGTAGGATTTATAATACTGATAGATGGGTTTGCCGTAAATCTCTTTGAATCCTGATTTTAAATGGTTCTCATTGAGTCCAACTTTCCTAGATAATTCCTTGATTGGAATCGAGACCTTCAAATCTTCCAAAAGCAAGCCTTTTGCTTCTCGAACCTTATCGACGTTTTCTTGGAAATTTAAAAAGGGACAATCGTAGTGTTTCTTGGTCTCCGAATGGTCGAAGTAGGTACTGAGCAACTCCAACTTCTTCGACTGGAGCAGGAGTGGGCTCAAGGAACCTTGTTCCAAAGACTCTACAATTTGATCTAAGCATTCTTCCACCTTGGAAGAATTACTACTCATCTTGTGAATCATATGACTTTGGAGGAAATTCTTCTGTTCTTCGCTCACGTTCAAATCTTGATCGAGAACCAACTGGTGCAGCAACTCTACTGGCAGGTCCAAGACCATGAGCGTTTCAAGGCTGCCAAAAAACTTCAATTTAAAATCGCCCATGTGCATGCACATGAGGTAATTCGAATGGGCCGGTAAGGCCTTTTCAACTTTTCGTCCCATGTATTCAAAGCCAAATTCTTCAGACCTAGAGAACAGGATACATATGTGACCGCTCCGGTAGTTGTAACCACTCTCTTCAGAACCTGAGAGAATCTTCAAATCAATTTTGGTTATATCGGCTTCCATATCGGGGCATTTTTGTCTTTTTACGAATTAAGACATTTACATAACAACGCATTTTTAGAATTGTTTTTCGAATTATCAGAAGGAGGTAGAGCATATTCGACCTTCGAATCATTTTGGGATACTTTTATTCCCAGACACCGCATTTTCGTCTTCCGAGGACTGCTAAAATTGTATCCTAAAATCAGAAGCATGAAAAGAATAGTATCTATTAGCATATTTTTAGCGGCAGCCTCTTTCTTAAGCGCTCAAGCCGATAGCGTTCTTACGCTCGACACCAATGAGGTGTTTTATCAGTTGGATGTTGGGAATTCCACTTTTGTCGACAATCAATCTTGGGATCTCGCCTTTACGGTTCAGCCCGTAGACGTTAGCATTCAGGTTAACGAAGGCAAAGGACTAGAACTCTTCAAAGCCTCAGATAATTTCAGCGATTGGGCAACGCTCGACACTTCCATGATGAGCTGGGTCAATCTGTACAATTCCTCGGAGGACTGGGTTGATGGTGCGTTCAATGTCGCCGGCAGCGGTCATCCAGACTACGGTTGGGGAACATACAATATGATTTCTCATGCCTTGAGCGGAACGCGCCTGTTCATTTTGAAATTGGCTGATGGCACTTACAAGAAGTTCAAGATTGAAGGAATGACCGTCGATGGAATTTACACCTTCACGCATGCGAACCTCGACGGTAGCGCTGAGGTTACTCAAACTTTAGATAAGGCAAACTATCCCGGGAAAGACTTCGTATATTACTCAGTTGCCTCAAACAGCATTGCGGATCTACAACCTGCTAACGATAGCTGGGAGTTGGTTTTTACAAAGTATATGGCACCTATTCAGGCTGGACCAAGTATTTCATACTATCCAGTTTCAGGAATCAAAGTAAACGACGGAATCGAAATCGCTCAACGCGAAGGCATACCATCCGAGAGTGATGATATGACCAACCTCACCTGGTCTACATCCATTTCCGAAATTGGCTACGACTGGAAAAGCTTCAACCGTACTACTTTCCAATACGACATTCAAGACTCGCTCGCCTTTTTCGTGAAATTGACGGATGGCGATGTATGGAAACTTGTATTCACGGACTATGCAGGTAGCGGTCAAGGCAAGTACGTTTTCACAAAAGAATTGGTACAAGGAGGTTCAATTTCAGTTGAAGACATTAAGAAGGAAAGCATCCGAATTTATCCGAATCCTTCGAAGGGTATTTTGCGATTTAGTGAGCCTGTCTCGAAGTTGGAGCTCTTCAACATAAGCGGTCAACTTGTCTTCTCGCAAGAAGCTATTGACGCCGAAGCGGACTTAAGCCACATTTCTTCTGGTACCTACCTAGCACGCCTCTATCAGGAGTCAGAGACTCAATCCATCCGATTGATTTTTGAATAGACTGATTCCTTTACTGCTGTGTTGGCTTTTTGCCCAAGGCTCTATGGGGCAAAGCACTACATCTGTAATCGTACAATCAAAGGGGGGGCCAGTTCCTGGAGTTGAAGTCTATCTGAATAAGGACAAGAGCTTCCACTTCACGGATAAAAAAGGCCAGCTATTTCTACCTAAACTCGAAGATGAGCAGGTTGCTTGGCTATTTAAGTCAGGCTTCAAATACAGTTCATTTCAGATCAAACCAGGAAATGTGAACAGTCTTGAGTTGGCGCTTTTGAGCAATCAACTTCAAGAAGTTGTAATCTCCGACTTGAAGGAAGGTCCTAGCCTAGAAGAGAGTGTGATGAATGTGCGGAAAATAAGCACAGACCAACTTGAAGCCCAATCAGCCCAATCGATTGAACAAGCACTTGTGCATCAAGCCTACTTGCGTCAAAATCGAGAAAAGGCTCTTAACACGAACACCCTTAAAATTATGGGTCTCGGTGGCGAAAACGTTAAAGTGTTGGTCGACGGTGTGCCGATGGTTGGACGCATGCTGGGTAGCTTAGATCTAAATGACATCAGCTCTAAGGGTGTTGTGGGAATTGAGATCATCGAGGGGCCCATGTCGGTCATTTATGGAAGCAATGCCTTGGCCGGAGCAATTAATATCAGCACGAAAAGTGCATTCAGTGAATCGATAGCTGGCCAAGTTTCAGCCTACACGGCCAGCGATGGAACCTACAACTTTGGTGGGTCGTTTAACAAAAGGTTTCGTAAGAATGCCATCCAATTTCAAGGCGGAAGAAATTTTTTCTCCGGTTGGAATGCAACAGGCCTGAGTCGCGGATGGGATTGGCTGCCTAAGGAGCAATACTATGGGAATTTCAAGCTCGAGCGTAAAACGAAAGCTTGGAACGCTTCCTTCAGTAGTCGTTTAAATCGAAGTTTCTTGCTAGATCGAGGTGAAGGGATTCTTCCCTATGGTGAGCAGGCTATAGATCGAAGCTTTACGCGTTTTCGTCACGACCATCTTTTGAAGCTAGATTGGAAAGCGAGCGAAAAGACGAAAATCCGTTTGCTTGCCAACCAGAACAACTTCACTCAAGTAAAGAATACATACTCCAAAAACTTGGTGAGCTTAGAAGAACAGCTCGTTCCCCAAGCCAGCGAGCAAGATACCCAGCGTTTTGCAGCAGCAGGAATGAAGTTGATTGGCAATCATACCTTCAGCCCAAAGACACACTTATTGCTTGGCGCTGACGCAAACTGGGAAAGCTTGAGTGGGCAGCGTATAGAAAATGTTAAACAGGAGAATCAAGAGCTGGCGGCTTATGCAAGCTTCGAACAAGTCCTAGGGAAATTCAGACTTCGTTTTGGTCTGCGAAGAGCCCTGATGAATCAGCAAATAACCCCTTGGATTTATGCCCTCCAAGCTCGTGTTCAAGTCCAAAAAAACTGGACCCTTCGTGCTTCTTTTGGCAGTGCATATCGTCTTCCGAGCATTAAAGAATCTTACCTCTATTTTTTCGACAGCAATCACAGCGTCTATGGAAATCCTTCGCTCACAGCCGAGCAAGGATACTCTGCTCAGGTCCGGTCGAATTATGTGTTCAAACTTGGAAAATCGCAAAACAACTTTGATATCTGCTTCTTTCTCAATCAGATTGATGACAAAATTGAATTACTGAGCCTGAGCCCCTTAGAAGGCACCTATCGCAACATTGGAAAGTTTGAAAGTCACGGGCTCACCGGCAGTCATTCCCTCAACTACGAGTCGCTGCGCTTACAATCAACTTACAATCTCACTGGAGTTAACTTCGGCAATGGCTTTCAGTATTCGAGCAGGTTAAGCTTCATGCTAAGTCACCTGTGGAAGAAACAAGAAATCCAATGGGCAGTGAATTGGAGTGCCAACTTAGACAGCTACTTATCCATTTACGATGGTGAGGAAGACGAAATTCGGCAACTCCGTCAACGTGGATTCAGTATGGGAGATGTTCAAGCTTCACGTAAATTCTTCAAGAAACACTTGAACGTTGGGATAGGTCTTAGAAACATTCTCAACGTAACAGAAGCTTTGCAATCGAACCCAGCAGGAATTCACAGCTCTGGGAACGGAAACACCTTCGTCTCGAATGGAAGAACTGTCTTCCTCAATTTGGTATTGGATGTTTCGAAATAGCGCCATCTTCCTTCTCTCTGTTGGTCTCCTGACTTCTTGTATTCCCGACGATGTCGCTGTTTTGCCGTACGATCGAGGCGATTTAAACATGGTAGAACTGGAGATGGGAGCCCGCTTTGATAAGATGACCTTCTATTCTTTGAAAGAGGCTGAGATTATTCAAGAATGTGCATTAACCGCCTTCGATTTTCACTTCGGCGATTCAATCATAAGCTTCAATCCCTCACGGCTTATGCGCACAGCCATGGTTCAAAACAAAGACTTTGCTGAGGTTCAAGATACCCTAGGACTTGAGTTCAAGTATGAGCAATCCGATGGCCGAGGTACTCCCTTGCTTTTTCCCGATAGTGGTGTCTATGTGATCGATATGGGTTTCGATAAAGAGGGAAATCATCTCGAGCCTTACAAGATTCGACTTTCCAAAAAAGATTCGAATACCTATTTATGCGTATATGGCGAACTAGGTGCCCGTGAGGCTGAAACCGCAGAAATTAAATCGGGAACTTATTTTTCAATGCTGAATCGGGCCTCGGTCGATTTGCCTCGGAAAGACGAATACGACTTACTTTTCACGCGCTACAATTTCTATTTTGAAGAAGAGGTAACCAACTATCTCGTTGTGGGGGTGCTCATATCCGACATTCTCAATTTGGAGGTGAACGACGTTCCCTTTGATGAAATCGAAATCGATATGGTAGAAGAGCGACGATCTCAGATGAGCTCAACTCAGGACGAAATTGGCTACGATTGGAAAGACTATGATTTCGACACCGGGGAGTATAACCTCATCCCGAACAAGAGTTTCCTAATCGAGGATTCAGAAAGTTTCGTGTATAAGTTACGGTTCACTTCCTACTACAACGAACAAGGTGAATCAGGTCATCCAGCCTTCGAATTCAGGTTGCTCTAGTTGCAGATGGCAATGAACACTTGATTGGCAATCATACTAGGTGAAATCATTCCCCAGTCCAAATCTGCGCCTCTAACGATCATAAAGAGTGTAGCTACACTCAAAACTAGAGGTTGATAGGCGCGCATACGTTCTCGACAATCCGCTTTCACTAATTTCTGGCTGAACACTACCGCTGATAGGAGCGGGCTGGTTCCAAGGCCAAAAACAAACATAAAGACCCGAACCTGCTGGTGTAACACCTACAGTTACTAAGTCTAATCGGAAAGTAACATCAACAGCTGGAAGAATCACTGGGCAGGTTTTTGAACACTGACCAAAGCAGAATGTGAGGGTGTCGTGCAAAAGATCAGAGAAGGCATCCCCATTGCTCATTGCCGTATAACCCAAGGTTTTCATTTACACGGCATGCTGGTGGGACTCCCTCTTCAAAACCCCAAGATGGTCCATTCACATACTTATACTCGTAGCTTCCTTCTGGAAGAGGGATGCTGATTTCATAGATGCCATCGCCATCGGAGTCATCCAAATTGGTTTGACCTGGGCTCCAGTCGGTGTTTCCAGCGTAAGACTGAACCGTTCCTGCAACAAATACGGTATCGTCTACCGTTTCGTTCGACATATCTACTCTAAATAATACCATTACTGTATCCGTTGGAGGGCAGAGGTTGAAGGCTTCGTCAATTTAAATGTCTAAGGATGATGCGAGGCGTTACCAACAAATAAAATGGTACTTCGCCGTATCGACGAGCACTCCGTCGAGATCAAAGATTACCGCTTGAATCATCGATTTCTAGTTGGCTTTCTTTTGGGCTGCTTCCTTTCTTATCAGTCCTATAATGAGCAATTCGGCTGAGGCCGCGTTCGTCGCTAAAGGAATGTTCTGAACATTGCAAGACTCCAAAAGGATTCTGATGTCCTCATGATGTTGTTCGGTTACTTCATGGTCACGCAGGAAGATGACCATATCGACATCGCCTTTCTGAATCATTTCCGTAATCTCTTGATAGCCGCCTGATTTACCCGGACTTAAGTGTTTTAATGGAATCTTGAAATTCCCTTGTTCCAGAAATTCCGCTGATCTTCCGGTAGCGATAAGGGTTCTACCCCAAAGCCACTGCTCTCTTTCCTTGAGAAACTCTAAAAGTTGTGTTTTCCTGTTGTTGTGGGCCATCACAACTATCTGATTTGTACTCATCTTTCTCAGCTTTGAAATTCTTCCACGTATTCAAAATGATACCTAACTAAACCTTCAATAGGCTTCTTAATAATTGTGTTTACAGTGACGTTCAGCTCTTCCGCAGCAACTCTCAAGATATCCTCAAAGTAGTATGCAATGGAACCTACAAAATTGACTTCCACCTTCTGGTGATCTTGAAACGCACATACGTGAGTACGAAGGAAATCCATCATTCCATCGTATATCATATTTACAATGTATGGATGTTTCCTGTGTTCAGAACAAAATTTCACGAAGCTCGACAAATACACATTTGGGTGTGGTTGCCGGTACACACGATCGATGACCTCATCTTTGGTGATTCGATAGGTGTTTAAAAACTCTGACTTCAACTCAAGCGGCATGCGTTTGTAGAAAAAATCTTGAAGAAGCTTCTTTCCGTAATAGCTCCCGCTTCCTTCATCACCAAGGATGTAGGCCAAAGACGGAACGTCCTCGCTCACGGTTTCTCCATCAAAAAAACAGGAATTAGAACCTGTTCCTAGGATGCAAGCAATTTCAGGCTTTCCTGAATAACAGGCATAGGCTGAGGCATCTAGGTCGTGGTTTACATGAATTCCTGCATCCACGAAAAAATCTTGTAAACCATCCTTAATTTTTACAGACAATTCAGGCGTGGAGCAACCTGCCCCGTAGAAGTAAATCGATTGAATGTTTCTCCTTACTCGGCTGATTTCCTGATTTGAATTGAGCTCGGCCAGTATGAAGTTTCTATCGTGAAAATATGGGTTGAAGCCCCTTGTTTTAAGAATGGCTTCAATCTTACCTTCCGGATCAACTAGTGCCCAATCGCATTTGGTAGAGCCACTGTCGGCAATCAAAAAGTATGTTTCGGATTTCATCTAATTCGTTGTTCTTTGCTGCTAACACTAACCTAGGTTGCCAAGGTATCAATGATTTCTAGGCTCAATAAATCGAGTTCTTTTTTGGCCCCTTTTAAGTCTTCGAATGGAACAAAGGACAACTTTCCTTTTTGAGTGGCAACCATACCTTCAGAACGATCCTTTAACAGGAAGTCTATAGCAGCCCAACCCATTCTACTCGCCAGGTTTCGATCAAAAACACTCGGTGATCCTCCTCGTTGTATATGTCCGAGAATAGAAACTTTTGTTTCGTATTGAGGCAGATGCTGCTCCACTGCTTTTGCTAGGCCAACGGCACCCCCCAATTCATCACCCTCAGCAACAATGACGATGCTTGAGCTTTTCTTTTTCTGCTTTCCTTCACTCAATTTGTTCAGCAGTGGCTGAATGTGAGAAGTACGTTCTGGAATGTAAGCCATCAAAGCTCCACTCGCTAGAGCAGCCTCAACTGCAATGTGCCCCGTATCACGCCCCATCACCTCGACAAAGAAAATGCGGTCGTGCGACATGGCCGTATCCCTGATTTTATCAACCGCCTCGATTACATTCTCACAAGCGGTATTAAATCCAATGGTGTAATCCGTGAGCGGAATGTCATTGTCGATGGAACATGGAATGGCAATTACCTTCAAATCCGATTCTTCCGCAATCTTTTGAGCCCCGCGAAAAGTTCCATCGCCACCAAGGGCGATTAAAGCGTGAATGTCGTTGTCTTTAAGGTTCTGAATGGCCACCGCTCTTTTTTCTTTCTCAAGAAAATCACTACTTCTCGCACTCTTCAGAACCGTTCCTCCTCTGTTCAATACATTGTTGACAGAACGAGCACTTAATTCTCTGTAGTCGTTTTCAATGAGACCTTGGTATCCCCTAAAGAATCCGAAAAGTTCCATTCCGCAGTAAATACCGGTGCGCACTACCGACCTGAGGGCTGCATTCATTCCTGGTGCATCCCCTCCGGATGTTAAAACTGCTACGTTTCGGATGTTTGACATTGTTAAGTGTACTTGTTACACTAACAAATATATGTTTATTTCGAAACCTTCTAAAAGCATATAACGGTATAGTTAGTGTAGTATATACACTTATCTTTTTATTTTACCTTTGGCAGCATGTCAACTGCAAATCGAAATCCAAATATTTCTGTCGACTGTGTCGTATTCGGCTTCGATCAAGACAAGCTGAAGGTACTTTTAATTGAGCAACAAAGAGGTCCAAAAGAAGAAGTTGTTATTCAATATGCACTACCGGGCGACCTCTTAATTAAGGACGAAGGCCTTGATGAAGCCGCAGAGCGCGTGCTTTATGACTGGGCACAATTGCGTGGAATTTATCTCAAACAATTTCACGCCTTCGGATCTACCGATCGTCTGAATGAAGAAAAAGACCAAAAGTGGTTAAGTACTTTTCGAGAGAATCCAACGGCAAGAGTAATCACTGTGGCCTATTACTCTCTTGTAAAAATGGATGAATACGAGCCACATGCATCCTCCTTTGCAGGAAAGGCAGAATGGGTGAATATTGGCGAAGTGCCTTCCTTGGCATTTGATCACGCTGAAATTCTTGCCATGGGCCTTGAACGACTTCGAGTTGAGCTCGAAACGAAAAACATCGGATTCGAACTTCTACCGAAAAAGTTCACACTTACTCAGCTTCAGCGACTCTATGAAATCATCCTTGCAAAAAAATTAGACAAGCGAAATTTCAGGAAAAAGCTCAAAAACATGAGTGCCATAAAAGCTCTGAACGAAAAGCAAAAGGGAGTGCTGCACAAACCAGCACAGCTTTTTACCTACAAGGACGACTAGTCTAGTTTTAGGAATTTTCTGGACCTGAAGAGGGAATAGCTGAAAGTTACCCTACTCAAGATTATCTCAGCTTCTTCCATTCATGAACTTCTTGACAGGAACACTCCCGTCAATCTTCGGAAATACCTAATAAAAATTGCAAAATTTATGCAAATAGGCATAAAAAAAGCGAGTGGCATTTCTGCTAACTCGCTCTTATTCAATCGCTCCTCAGCCTGGACTCGAACCAGGGACACCCTGATTAACAGTCAGGTGCTCTAACCAACTGAGCTACTGAGGAAGCTATTTCCCATTTTCAGGGCTGCAATATTACAAAAATCCGGATTAGTATTAATTTAACTTTGGCGTCGAATTCAAGCTTGATAAAATGAGTCTAGTAGTAGTTGGCACCGTCGCCTTTGATGCAATTGAAACGCCTTTTGGAAAAACAGATAAAATCATAGGTGGAGCGGCCACCTATATTGGGTTAGCAGCCTCTTACTTCTCTAAAGAAATCCAGCTGGTGTCTACCGTTGGCGATGATTTCCCTTCAGGCTACATCCAATCCTTGAACGAGCGAGGAGTTCAAACTGATGGCTTACAAATCCATGAAGGACAGAAAAGTTTCTTCTGGTCAGGGCGTTATCACAACGACATGAATTCACGCGATACGCTCGAAACTGAACTGAATGTATTGGCTGATTTTAATCCCGTTGTTCCTGAAAATGATCGTGCCGCAGAATTTCTGATGCTCGGAAACCTTCAACCGGCAGTTCAAAAATCTGTCATTGAGCAAATGTCGAAAAGACCGAAGCTCATCGCTATGGACACCATGAACTTTTGGATGGATTCAGCTATGGACGAATTGAGAGAGTTGATCGGAATGGTGGACATTTTAACCATCAACGATGAAGAAGCTCGTCAGTTGTCAGGAGAGTATTCCTTGGTGACTGCTGCGCACACGATCATCGATTTGGGCTGCAAGTTTCTTATCATAAAAAAAGGAGAGCACGGAGCGCTCTTGTTTAATGACCATAAAGAAGTCTTTTTCGCACCAGCGCTTCCACTAGAAGAAGTATTTGACCCAACCGGAGCGGGAGACACTTTCGCGGGTGGGTTTATGGGCTACTTAGCTTCTACCAACGACATTTCATTCGACAATATGAAACGCGCCATCATTTATGGATCTGCGATGGCTTCATTTTGCGTCGAGAAGTTTGGAACTGAGCGATTGGAAGAATTGAGCTTGGCAGAAATTGACAAACGCATCAAAGAATTCGTGAACCTAGTACAGTTCGAGATTTCCTTGAACTAGTTTGAAAGGCTCTGGGCAAACTGGAGCATTTTCTTCTCCTCAAAAGGTCCTGCAAAAATTTGAAATCCAATGGGCATGCCCGTTGTGGATTTATATTTTGGAACGGAAACGGCTGGCACGCCTGCGAGATTCGCCTGAACAGTAAAGATGTCCTCTAAATACATTTGAACAGGGTCTTGAATGTCCCCAATCTTAAAGGCTGAGTGCGGCGTAGTTGGACTAATGATAAAGTCGTAATCACTTAAAGCATTGATTGTGCTTTCTCGAATAAGCCTACGGACTTTCTGTGCTTTTGAATAATAAGCATCGTAAAATCCAGCACTCAAGACGAATGTCCCAAGCATAATTCTTCTCTTCACCTCTGGGCCAAATCCTTCGCTTCGAGATTTAGAATAGGTGGTGTCGATGTCGCTGGCATTTTTCGATCGATATCCGAACCGGATGCCGTCGTATCTGCTCAAATTTGAACTGGCTTCCGCGTTTGACAAGACATTATATGTCGGAACCAAATCGTTTAAGTAAGGAAAGCTAAGTTCCTCCACTTTATGACCTTGACTTCGCAGTTCATCCAAGGAGGCAAGAAAATCTTCCTTCAATTGAGAATCCAATTCGGGATGTTCCAGAATTTCTTTGTAGTAGGCCAGTTCGTAGGTTCTTGGCTCAGCCGTCGCTGAATAAGCATCTACTGTATGATTTGAGGAAGTGTTGTCCTTAGCATCTTTTCCCGCCATCACTTCCAACAACAAAGCAGCATCTTCGGCATTCTTGGTAAACGGACCAATTTGATCCATGCTTGAGGCGTAGGCCAACAGTCCGAAGCGGGATACACGTCCGTAGGTTGGCTTCAGTCCAAACAATCCACAAAAAGAAGCTGGTTGCCGAATAGACCCGCCTGTGTCGGAACCCAAAGAAGCAAGACACATATCTGCAGCAACTGCCGCGGCGCTACCTCCTGACGAGCCTCCTGGAACCAAGGATTCGTCGAGTGGGTTTCTCACTGGGCCATATGCGGAGTTCTCATTTGAACTTCCCATGGCAAATTCATCGCAACTTGTTCGACCGATGATAATTACGTCCTCGTCGAGAAGTCGTTCTACGATAGTGGCATTGAATGGGGAAACGTAGGTTTCAAGAATTTTGGAAGAAGCACCCACTTCGTGATCGCGATAGCAGATGTTGTCTTTTAATGCGAGTACCATTCCCGCCAATTTTCCTGCGCTTCCTTGAATAAGCTTTTCTTGTATTTGAGAAGCTGCTTTTAATGATTCCTCCGTGAATACTTCTCGAAAGGCTCCAAGTTGTGGGCGCTCAGCAATATTTGCTTGATAGTGATTCACCAAATCAAGCATGCTGTAATCCTCGCGAAGCAAGGCTTCACGAATCTCCCTCAAAGAAGAAGGTGTTTTCAAGGAAAAATAATTTAGGCTTGTGTGTCTTCCTTCTTGTCGTCTTTCTCAGAAGACGCCTTTTTGAATTCGTTGATTCCTTTGCCAAGGCCTTTCATCAACTCCGGAATTTTCCTTCCTCCAAAAAGCAGAAGAATGACCAATACAATCAATACTATCTGCCACGGTCCAATCGATCCCATTTCGCTTGTGCTTTAACGCGATTAAATGCGTGCTCAAAATTAGTAAAAAAGAAGGGCTGAAAGTCAAAATCTATCAGGGCTTCAGGAGCTCCAAAAAAGTTTTCTTGAAAGCTTTTTATCTCCAGGATATTTGAATACTTTTGCCGCAGCTTTTTGAGGGGTCTCAAGCGAGTCAGAAAACGATGGAAAAGAGAAGTTTACAGCCTTTAAGAATTGGAGCACTCAGTTTCCTCTTTTCTCTCGTTTTCAGCGTGGGGTCTTTCGCCTCATCAGAAGGAACTGAAAAGTCCTTCAATCCAGGTGAGACCATTATGCATCACGTAATGGATGCACACGAGATTCACATCACTCAAGGTGTTCACATTCCTCTTCCATGTATTCTTAAAGCAAAGAATGGTTTCGATCTGTTTTCATTCTCATCGTTTAAGTTGAATGAAACACTGGAGCACCTTACTTATACATCAAGTTCTACTGGAAACACCTATTTCTACGAACACGGTCACATTTATCTTCTAGATGCTGACAACGGAATCTTGATGAGTGAAGACGGCGCCATTTTAAATGAAGCACCCTACGACATCAGCATCACCAAGAACGTAGCTGGAATGTTCATCGGCATCTTCATTATGATGTTCATCTTCTTGAGTGTAGCCAAGTCATATAAAAACCGGTCGGGAAAAGCACCTAAAGGACTTCAATCTTTTATGGAGCCGCTCATCTTGTTCGTTCGCGACGAGATTGCAAAGCCTTCTATTGGCCATGGTTATGAGAGATTCATGCCTTTCCTATTAACCATCTTCTTTTTCATTTGGACCCTTAATATGTTAGGACTCATTCCATTTTTAGGTGGAATGAACGTTACTGGAAATATTGCGGTAACCATGGTGTTGGCATTGTTCACCTTCGTGATTACCAGCATCAATGCGAACAAAGGATATTGGATGCACATTGTAGCTCCTCCTGGTGTTCCACTGTGGTTGCTTCCTATTATGATTCCCGTTGAAATTCTGGGTGTTTTATCAAAACCTATTGTATTGATGTTGCGTCTTTTTGCCAACATCACTGCGGGTCACATTGTACTTTTATCCTTCGCTTCCCTGATTTTCATTTTTGCGGAATCGAATGGTGTTGGAGCTGGATATGGCGTTTCGGTTGTTTCCGTTGCTTTCAGCGTATTTATGAACTTATTGGAACTGCTTGTTGCGTTCCTTCAAGCATATGTGTTCACCTTGTTGTCGGCCATCTATTTTGGAATGGCTACGGAAGAGGCACATTGAGGTTAATTATGTCAAATTCAAACTAAGAACGATGTCTTTACTAAGCATTTTCCTTCAAGCAGCAAGTTCAGGAATGGACGTAATGGGTGCCGGTATCGGTGCTGGAATCGCTGCTCTAGGCGCAGGTGTTGGGATTGGTCGAATTGGGGGTTCTGCTCTCGAAGCGATGGCCCGTCAACCTGAGTCAACAGGAGACATTAGAGCTAACATGATCGTTGCTGCTGCCCTTGTAGAAGGTGCAGTATTCTTCGCGATTGTACTCTGTCTGTTGGTTGTACTATAGCCAGAAGATTTGAACGGTAACCCTCCACGGTTGGTGGAGGGTCCGTTTACCTTTTAAAGACACGAAAACTTATTACTATGGGACTTGTAACACCCGGTTTTGGATTGATTTTTTGGACGACTCTATCGTTTCTAATCGTCCTCTTTTTACTCCGAAAAATGGCTTGGGGTCCTATCCTTAAGTCTCTAAAAGAACGTGAAGACAGCATCGAAGGTGCACTTCAATCAGCCGAGAAGGCAAAAGAAGAAATGGAGAAGCTTCAGTCGAGCAATGAAGCACTTCTTAGAGAAGCACGCGATGAACGCGACTTGTTGTTGAAGGAAGCGCGCGCTACTAAAGATTTAATTGTAGGTGAGGCCAAATCAAAAGCGAAAGAAGAAGCAGATCGCATCATCTCCGATGCCAGAACTGCCATCGAAAATGAGAAAATGGCTGCCATCACTGAACTGAAAGCAGAAGTGGCCAACATCAGCCTCGACATTGCCGAAAAAGTTCTTCGAAAAGAATTGAGCGGTGACGCTGGACAGCAGGAATTGGTTGAGAACATGCTCTCAAAGATAAAATTGAACTAGGATGATCGTTCATAAGGTTGCACATAGGTATTCCAGATCACTTCTTGATCTCGCGACCGACCAAAACTTGGTAGAAGAGGTGAAGGCGGATATGGATATAATCCTGACGTTCAATCAAGCGAGCTCCGACTTCAAGAACCTCCTGAAAAGTCCTGTGATTAGACAAGATCTTAAGCGAAAAAGCTTGAATAAAGTCTTCTCTAATCAACTGTCGACAATAGGAGTGCATTTTCTAGATGTTCTTCTCCGCAAGAACAGAGAGTACCTTTTGGCCGAAATCGCAGAATCTTTCGTTTCACGTTACAACGATCACAAGAACATCGTGATAGCCAAAGTAACTACCGCCGCCGCCTTGAGCGAGGCCAGCAGAAAAGAAATTATTGCTCTTGCTCTTCAGCTAGAACAAGGGAATGTCCACATCGAAGAAACCATTGACCCTGAATTGATCGGAGGTTTCATCGTTCGAGTTGGGGACAAACAAATTGACTCTTCCGTTATTCGAGAATTGAATGCAATGAGAAGAGAAATGAATGAAAATCCATACATCGCTGAACTGTAATTAAAAACACCATGGCACAAGTTAATCCAGCAGAAGTATCGGCCATCCTAAGAGAGCAACTCTCAGGGGTGAAAACCGAAGCAGAACTTGAAGAAGTTGGAACTGTACTCCAAATTGGAGATGGTATCGCACGTATTTACGGACTTAACAAAGTTCAAGCGGGTGAATTGATCGAGTTTGAAAAAACTGGGCTTCGCGGAATTGCTTTGAACTTGGAAGAAGACAACGTTGGGGCAGTACTCTTAGGATACTCAAACGACATTAAGGAGGGCGACACGGTAAAGCGTACAGGTGAGATTGCCTCTATCAATGTTGGTGAAGGTGTTGTAGGACGTGTTGTTGACACGCTTGGAAATCCAATTGATGGTAAGGGCGCCATTCAAGGTGAAACTTTCCAAATGCCCCTCGAGCGAAAAGCTCCTGGTGTTATCTATCGTCAGCCGGTAAACGAACCTCTTCAAACAGGAATCAAGGCGATTGACTCAATGATTCCAATTGGACGTGGACAGCGTGAGTTGATCATTGGTGACCGTCAAACAGGTAAGACCACTGTTGCGATTGACACCATCATCAACCAGAAAG
Organism: uncultured Flavobacteriales bacterium; assembly: GCA_963968755.1. Taxonomy (GTDB): domain Bacteria; phylum Bacteroidota; class Bacteroidia; order Flavobacteriales_G; family Salibacteraceae; genus UBA4419. The sequence continues at coordinate 84 of CAXAIH010000006.1, read as the reverse complement.
AATTCTATGATCGCGGTGAGGCAGTTTACTGCATCTACGTTGCGATTGCACAGAAAGGTTCTACCGTTGCGGGTATTGTAAAAA
>CAXAIH010000005.1:0-21248 GCA_963968755.1 uncultured Flavobacteriales bacterium | reverse complement strand
GGAGAAGTATTCTTGAAAGAGGGTGAAACCACGCTCAATCTTGGGGCTTTGAGCTACGAGGTTTTTGTCCTTGAAAAAGCTCAGGAAAAATATGCAAATGATACGATCTACTTTAATGCAAAAGACCTTGAATTTCCGCTGCGATTTAGACGCTGGCAAGAAGGGGATCGAATGCAACCACTTGGCATGGAAGGGAATAAAAAAATCAGTGATTTACTGATTGATTTGAAAGTGGACGGCTCGAAAAAATCGGTGCAGTATGTCTTGGAAAGTAAGGGAAGTATTCATTGGTTGGTGGACCACCGGCAGGCAGAACAATCAAAGTTGAAAGAGGGAACTAAGAAGCTGCTTTGCTTTCGCCAGATTCACCTGACTTAGCTTCTTTATCATCTTCTTCCTCCTTCATAAGCACCTCCAAGTTGCCATCAACCCTTCCTGAAGCTTCAAGTTCAAGGCCTCTAGGTTATTGAGGACCTCCTCAATAGAAGAATTGGCGTCCTTGAGTAAGGAAGAAACCCAAGAGGAGTTCATTCCCGAACTTTTTGGTAAAATCTCAAGGTTAAGTGTCTCGATGAGCTTCAGAACAGGAGTCATGCTCAAGGTCTTTTTCCCAGACTCAAATTGAGCGTAATGTGATTGTGAAATTTCTAAGGCGTCCGCCATATCCATCTGAGTGAGATTAATTCCTCTCCGATGGAAGCGAACCAGTTCAATAAAGTCTTTGTGTTTCAATTGGAGTCCCTGTAGCGAAGAAAGCAATTTAGGCAAAATGCCTAGATGGAACGCATCGCATCAACGGGCTTGAGTCTTGAAGCAGACCATGCTGGCGCCATACCAGAGATGAGACCAATGACCGAGGAAAGTGCCATAGCCAAGGTGATATTCTGCAAGGATAAGTAAATTTCGAGGTCGAGAATGACATTGATGAGCAGGCTTCCCATAAAGACTAAAAGAAGCCCGAGAAGACCGCCTATCACACATAAAATGATGGCTTCGGAGAGAAACTGAAAGAGGATAAAGAAGTTTTTGGCACCCAAAGCCTTTTGAATCCCGATAATGCGCGTTCGCTCCTTTACAGAAACGAACATGATGTTGGCAATCCCAAATCCACCCACCAGGATGGAGAACAAACCGATGATTATGCCGACCAAGCGCAGAACACTCATCAGTGCTTCAAAACCCTTTTGGAGCATCGAAGATTCATTGAGGGCAAAGTTTTCTTCCGCCGCTGGTTTCAACCTTCTGCTGGCTCGCAGCACGCCCATCATCTCGTCTTTGAGCTGAAGGTTTGTATAGCCTTCTTTTGCTGCCACCATCACAGTTTGATTAAGGTTCATGTTTCGGATGTCGGCAAAGGTTCGCACGAAGTTTATGGGCATTACTGCTGATTCGTCGTGGGAGTTGCCAATCGAACTTTCTCCTTCCAAATCGAAGACGCCAATCACGGTTGCCGGGTGCTTACCAAGCATTTTCACTTGTTTGCCAATGGGGTTCTGACCCTCAAAGAGCAAAGAAGCTGTTGCGTAACCGAGAATGACCACAGGACGGCCAGAGCTTGCTTCGTTGGCCGTCATATATCTGCCGAGAACAAGTTCAAAATCGCGCAATTCGGGATAAGAATAGGAGGTTCCTATCAAACTAATATTTTCAATGCTGTTCTTGCCCCAAGTAATCAAGCCATTTTTGGAGACCGTAAAACAAGCAGTCCCGGCGGAACTTACTCTACTCTCGATGGCTTCCACATCTTCAAGGCTTGGCTGGGGTCGGTTCATGTATTTCCACCATGGGTAATCGCCACCAAAGGCCCAAGGCCACTTTTGTACAAAAACCACATTATCACCAAGGCTCGCAATACTGCCTGTAACCTGTCGCTCCATGCTGTCCACCATAGTGAAGACGGAGATGATTGCAAAGATTCCGATGGTAATACCGAGGAGTGACAAAAGGGTGCGAAGTCGGTTTACGATCAAGGCATTGAGCGCAAAGAGCATACTCTCGTTAAGAAGAATTAAGTACAACTTCACCTTACAAAGGTCTTTGTTTTTTGCTTGTGCGGCCTTCCTATTGAACATCGGTGTAATGGCTGGATGAGCCTCAGATTTATGGGCTAAGCGGAATTGAGCAGGAGGATTACTTTTGTTTAATGGCAGAGCATCAGGCACTCATTGATCATCTTTCTCAGTTCGCATCGGAAGGAAGGTTGGAGCTCTTTAAGGGGAAAATCAAATGGCGCACTAAGCATCTGAGCTTAGTTCTTGAAGATATCTACCAACCTCAAAATGCTTCTGCTGTGCTTCGTTCGGCCGATTGTTTTGGAATTCAAGATGTACACGTGATTGAAAACAGCAACGAGTACGACGTGAATCCAGATGTTGCCCTGGGGTCTTCCAATTGGGTGAACCTGCATCGCTACAACGATTCTCAAAACAATACCAAAGCCTGCCTCACTGAATTGAAAAAGCAAGGTTATCACTTGGTGGCTACTAGTCCGCTTCAGCAAGCAAAACCTATTTCAAAACTTTCGCTTGATAAACCCGTAGCACTTCTTTTTGGAACCGAGATGCGAGGCCTTACTGAGGAGGCATTTGACATGGCTGATGAGAGCGTTTACATTCCCATGTATGGCTTCACCGAATCCTTCAATATTTCGGTCTCAGCGGCCTTGTGTATGTATGATTTGAGCACGCGCTTGCGCGCATCAGAAAAACCTTGGCAATTGTCGGAAGGTGAAGAGGAAGAAGTGATATTGCATTGGTTGCGCAACAGCATCCGCTCCTCAGAAAGTCTTGAAAAGCGCTTTTTGAGCGAGGCTAAGAGTAAAAGTCTTTGAGCCGGTTTCGGTAGGCGCTGAAGAGTTTCGACTTGGAGACGAAACCAGAGTAATGGCCATTTTCAAGCACAGGTAAATTCCAGGCTCCACTGCTTTCAAATTTCTGCATTACCAATTCCATGGAGTCCGTGATGCAAATATATTCTGGAGCCATAGTCATCAGTTCGTGCACGATGACATGGTCGTATTGATCTTTGTCGAACATGATGCCTCGAACATCGTCAAGGGTCACAATCCCTATGAAGTTTCCTTTTTCGTCAACGACAGGAAAGAGATTTCGTTTTGAGGTGGCTACTTTTTTAACCAGGTCACCCAGCGTGTCGTATGGGTCAATGCTGATAAAATCCCGCTCAACTTCTTCTCGGAGATTCATGAGTGTAAGGACGGCTTGATCTTTATGATGGGTGAGTAATTCGCCCCGCTTGGCCAACTGCATGGTGTACACAGAGTGTTTTGTGAAATAGCGTACTGTGAGGTAGGAGATGGCTGCAGTTACCATCAGCGGAATGAAAAGGTCGTAACCTCCGGTGATTTCCGCAATCAAAAAGATCGCTGTAAGCGGCGCCAGAAGATTGCCAGCCATTAAAGCCGCCATTCCAACCAAGGTAAAATGGGCCACAGAAAGCTCACCTAAATAAGCTTCATTGATTCCAGTTGAAAATGCAAATCCAACGATCGCTCCCATGAAGAGTGTTGGTGCAAAAATTCCACCTACACCTCCAGCTCCAAAAGTTACCGTGACCGCTACGGCTTTGGCGAGAACAACAGTAACTAAAAACAGAAGGGCTAAGAATAGATTTTCCTGCATGCCACTCAGCGGACTATTTTCAAGCAGAGCCGTATAGTTTCCAAGAATCAGATTGTTGATGCCCACATAACCTTCACCATAGAGTGCCGGGAGGAGCACAAGTAAGGCACCCATGGCAGTTCCTCCAATGAGAATTTTGGTAATGGGGTTCGAGAAGCGTTCAAAAAAGCTGGAGATGACAAAGTAGATTCGAGTGAAATAAGCGGAGACCAAGCCACCAAGCATACCAAGAATAAGGAAGTAGGGTAGGTCGCCATAATTGAAAACTTCTTGGATGGAAAAGCGGAAAAGCACTTCTTCTCCCCAAAAAATACGCGAGAATAAGGTTGCCGTTACTGAAGCAATAAGAAGGGGTATCATCGAAGCCATCGTGAGATCGAGCATGATGACTTCAATGGCAAAAATGATGGCGGCGATAGGGGCTTTGAAAATGGCAGCCAATGCGCCCGCAGCTCCACAACCGATGAGTAGTGTTTTTGTCTTGTAATTCAGCTTAAAAAACTGACCCAGATTTGATCCGATGGCCGAAGTACTGCCAATCATAGGGCCCTCCAATCCAACAGAACCGCCAAAGCCTACGGTGATTGCCGCGGTTACGATTGAGCTGAAAGTACGCTTCGACTTAATGTTCGCTTGACCCTTGGAAATGGCGTAGAGGGTGTTCGGTATACCATGACCAACTTCCGATTTCAACAAGAATTTGACGACTAAGACCGTTATACTGATACCAATGATGGGTAGTGCGAAATAGAAAAGGCGGTTCTCTTCGTTCGCGATTTGACTCGTGAAGAAATGCTCGACCCACAGAACGGATTTTTTAATGATCAACGCTGCCAAGCCTGAGAGCAAGCCGATCACAAAACTGAGGATGATGACAAAGTTTTTGTCGTTGAGATTTCTCCTTCGCCAGAGGAGGAATTTTTTCAGTTTGGACTGAATTTTATGAATCTCGGGCTCGAACACGAATCAGTGGGAAATCAGATATCAAAATTAGGTTTTTCGACCATTCGCAATAAACATAGACACGTTGATAATAACAAATAGAAAAGCTGCGTATTCTATGAGATTCAGGACATTTTTGAACTTAGGAAAAAACTTGCTATGACAATTAGAATCACCTTCATCACAATCCTTATGAGCAGCTTGAGTTTAAGTTCGTTCGCAGGTGGAAACAACACCGCCGACAAAGACAGCCTAAAGCAGCTTCAGCTCTTAGACCTCACGGATATCCTACCGGATGACCCGATTCTACAAGCAATGGACTCCATGCTCAGTGAGGCCTTTTTCATGTCTTCAGGTCAAGAAACCAATTTTTACGATAGTGCTCAGGTAGCCATGTGTCATGATTCCATTGTTCCTATGGATGCGAATTTGATTCGGGAACGACTTGCAAAATTGGATAAAACAACCCCTTTCAACTTGGTCTACAACGATCGAGTGTTCGCCTTTATCAATCTCTATCTAAACAAGCGACCTCAAGTTTCATCGAAAGTTATGGGCTTATCGTCCTACTACTTTCCACTTTTTGAGGAAACACTTGCCAAGAACAATATGCCCATCGAGTTTAAGTATTTGGCTATCGTTGAATCTGCTTTGAAGGCAACGGCTCGATCGCGCGCGGGCGCCATGGGACTATGGCAATTCATGTATTCCACGGGTAAAATTTATGGCCTTAAGGAAACCTCCTACCTCGACGATCGAATGGATCCGATCAAGTCTACGGAAGCAGCTTGCGGTTATTTTGAATACTTATACAAGATTTATGGCGACTGGGATTTGGTGATGGCAGCCTACAACTGCGGTCCGGGGAACGTAAACAAAGCCATTCGCCGATCTGGTGGAAAACGTGGATACTGGGAAATATACAGGTGGTTGCCACGCGAAACACGTGGATATGTGCCTGCTTTCATCGCCGTGAATTACATGATGAACTACGGAAAGGAGCACAACATTATGCCGCTCAAACCAAATACAACCTACTTCGAAAACGACACCATCCATGTTCAGAAGAAGGTTTACCTCAAACAGTTGTCGAAAGAATTAGATATGTCTTACGAGCACTTGAAGTGGCTAAACCCAACCTACAAATACGGCATTATTCCTTTCGACGGCGAGGTTCATGTGTTGCGACTTCCAAAAGAAAAACTGGGAAGTTATTTGACCAACGAAGAGCTCATCACAGCTAAAATCGAAAATGCTACTGCCGGTTCAGAGCCGGTATTTGCCTGGAAAGAAACGCGGAAAACGCATTACGTTCGAAGAGGCGAGTACCTGGGAAAAATCGCGAGTAAATATAGCTGCAGTGTTGGGCAAATCCAGCGTTGGAACAAACTTCGCGGAACATCTATTCGAGTTGGGCAGCGGCTTGTTGTTTATTCAAAAGTACGGGTGATGATTGAAGGTCAAGTGGCTAAGGCGGGAGCACCAAAGAAGGTTGAAGAAAAAGTAGAAGTTAAAGACACCAAAAAGGTGGAGGCTTCAACGGATTTCCTTTTTTACACCATCGAGCAAGGCGATACCTTATGGGATATTGCACGCAATAATGGGATCTCACTTGACCGTTTGCGAGAGTTCAATTCAAGCCTTAATCATCGTCGCCTCAAGCCAGGAGATAAGATTATCATCGGTGTTCAGGGCTAACTTCATCGTCGTTTTATTGGCTTCTTGCCTCATGCTTTCCTGTGATGAGGAAGGGAGCAGTTTCTTGCCTGGTTATTCTGGAGGAACAGGAGAATTGGTTGTAGTTTGTTCTGAAGTAGAATGGAACGGAGATTTAGGACTTTTACTTCAGGGGATCTTCCAAGGTGATCAAGAAGGTCTGCCTCAATCGGAACCACGCTTTCGACTCATACATACCACAGCAAAAACTTTTCAGTCCGTTCTGAAAATACATCGATCTATTTTGATGATTTCAGGTTCCGCGGAATACCCAATCGAACAGCTTCTAGTCGAGAAGAACAAGTTTGCTAAGGGCCAACTCCTTGTGAACATTCAGGGCGACAGCCGCAGCGAAATCATACAACTTGTAAGAGAGAATCAGGATTACATCTTGAAGCTCTTTTCAGAAGTGGAGCTCAATCGACTTTACCTGCGAAACAAGCAGTTCGCTCCCAAGGTCGAAATGAAGAAGTTCAAGGCGAAACAAAATTTCTCGATGACCATGCAGGAAGCTTCTTTCTTGGAGAAGAATGAGAAAGATTTGGTTTGGATTCGGCTGGAACGAGAACGAATCAAAGATGGATTTCAGCATCAAATCAGTCAAGGAATCCTTGTGCATCGAGCACCTTATTTGGATCGAACAGATTTACTTCCTGAAAACATCATTCGGACGAACTTAGAAGCTATGAAAAAACATCTTCCTGGACCAAAGGAAGGTTCTTATATGTCGATGGATGCAGTGAATTTTCAGCCTCAAGTTACCGAGTTGACCTTCAAGGAAGCTTACGGGGTGGAGATGCGCGGACTGTGGCGCATGGAGAATCATTTTATGGGAGGCCCTTTTGTGAGCCTTTCGGTTTTGGATCCGGATGGCAACAACATCATCCATGCGATTGGCTATGTGTTCGCTCCCAACTTCAATAAAAGAGAGTATTTGCGTGAGGTTGAAGCTATGATTAAGTCACTCACATGGGAGAACGGCGCGTCTGCTCAAGTTTCGAAATAGCAGCTGATTCAAAGAATAAATTTGCATTATGAAAGGCATCATCTTGTCCTGCTTCGTTTTTTTCTTCAGCCTGTTCAGTCTTGCTCAACGCCATAACGGAATTCTTTCCTTTGATGGTATCGACGATTATTCATCAGGGTCTTCTGCTTTTTTGGATGAAAGCTTCAGTGTAGATTTCTATTTCAGAGCCTGTGCACCTAGTGCAAGCATCATTGAAACTCCGTTGATGAGTACCCTCGATACCGCAGCCAAAACCGGTTTTGAACTGAGCCTTACCACTGCAGTAAGTGGGAACTCCGCATCCATTCTGCTTCGTGCAGGTGATTCTTCGAGCATACACGATCAAGTTGCGATTGTTCCAATTTATGGGCACAACAGCTTTCATCACATTGCCTTGTCGAACGATCATCTGAACAATCGATTGAAGCTTTATTTTGACGGAGATTCCGTGGGAACTTTGGCCATAAATCAGGTTGAATCGGATGGCCTTTTCCTAGGGACCGATAGGGAACAATCGCGCCACTTTCAAGGCCAAATCACTGAGCTGTCCATTGATGATAGCCTTGCTTTTTCGGCTGTCTACAGTCTTCCAACAACCTATTATTTTGATGCTAAGAAGTCCTTCTGGGCTTTTGATTTGGGTTCTACTGAATTCGTGTCGAGCTTGGGCGACAGCTTATTTTCACAGAATGGTCTTCGAAGTTTGGTGCTCCCTGACTATCGGGTTTCTGGTGGAACGCTGCGCAGAGACGTCTGCGCGAATGGCTTGGTTCAGATGCTGGATTGGTCGAATTTTGGCTCCAGCATGCTATGGAATGATACCACAGATGTGAGTCTCAATGGAACTCAACTTGAACTTTCAGGAGATTCCAGTAGAAGCTATCAAGTTCAATTCACCGATAGCAACGCCTGCATGGTGGATTTCACGTTTGAAAAAACACCTGTGTACCCACCCCTGGTAAGCTTAGGTGACGACACTGTGCTTTGTGTAGGAGATACGCTCACCCTCAGCGTAGGACCCATCTCGGATTCGAGCTTTTTCGCGGTCTGGAACGATAAGGTTTTCGGCCCTAAGTACGAAGTGAGACAGAGTGGTGAATATCGGGTTAAAGTAGGTACAGCATCTTGTTATGGAAGCGACACCATTCTTGTTTCTGACCAAGCGGCTCCAATGCCAAACCTTGGAAGCGACACAAATCTGCCGAGCGGCTTTACCGTCGCACTGAGTACTATGCAAGCTTGGAATTCTTTTCGATGGAATACTCTTGAAACCGACAGCAGTATTTTGGCCACGGTCACTGGAAAGTATTGGGTTGAGGTCACAGATTCGAATGGCTGCCGAGGTGCAGACACAATTTTTGTCGCCATAGAAGGAAGCTTTCCCTATTCCATTCATGAAGATGTCTTCGACGCTCTTCGCGTTTTTCCAAACCCAAGCTTCAGAAGTGTTGAAGTGGAAGGATTGGAAGAATTCCGTTTTGAGCTATACGACCTTAATGGAAAAAGGCTTTCAGAAGGTGCTGAGAGTCCATTTACTTTACCTGCAACTCAAGGAGTATATATTCTTCAATTAGAGTCAGAAGGAAAACACCAAAGCCTCGAGATTCTGCGTTTGGCACCTTAAGCTCCATTACATTTGATGCATGGCTAAATTCCTTGTCGTACGTTTTTCATCCATTGGCGATATCGTACTTACGAGCCCGATTGTGCGCTGTTTAAAAGAACAAGTGGATGGTGCCGAAGTACATTTTCTTACGAAGAAGTCTTTTGCAGGAATCTTGAGCGAAAACCCCTACATCGATAAGGTGTACGGCATTCAAGAAAACGTGTTTGAGCTGGTCGACGAACTCAAAGAAGAGGGCTTTGATTACATCATTGATCTGCACAACAATCTAAGATCTAGGCAAGTTCGCCGAGCGCTCAAGGTGCTGAGTTTTGACTTCCCAAAACACAATCTGGAGAAATGGTTGCTTGTGAACTTCAAGATGAACCGAATGCCAAAAACCCACATTGTGGATCGCTATTTTGAAGCGGTGAAGAGCTTTCGAGTTGAAAACGATGGAAAAGGGTTGGACTATTTCATTCCTGAAAAGGAAGAGATTGACCCGCAGGTGAGATGGGGTTTAAGGGACTTTGTGGCCTATGGCATTGGAGGCAATCATGTAGGCAAAATCCTTCCTGAAGAAAAGATTATCCGCGCCTTGAAATTGATTTGTGACGGAGGTAGGTCCGTGGTGCTTTTGGGTGGGCCTGAAGATGCGCAGCGTGCTTCTCGAATACAAGAAGCAGTTGGAGAGGCAGTAGTGAATGCCTGTGGAGACTTGAGTTTGCATGGCTCTGCCTCCGCAGTGCGACAAGCAGACTCTGTCATTGCCCACGATACGGCCATCATGCACATCGCTTCCGCCTTTGGTAAGAAGGTGATCTCTATATGGGGTTGTACGGTTCCAGAGTTTGGTATGAGTCCTTATAGGGCTCACGAGGAGAGTACAATGATTCAAGTAGCGGGCCTTCAACAACGACCTTGTTCCAAGCTGGGAGCCGGAATGTGCAAGGGTTTCGAGTGTATGCATGGCATTGAAGAAGAAGTGATTTTCTCTGCAATTTGACTTCTCGTGCTCACTCTTGATTCAGGTGATCGATGTACAGAATGCCATTCAAATGATCGATTTCGTGTTGGAAGATGACAGAGGTGAAGCCAACAACCCGCTCCCTTTTCTTGTCGCCTTGCCAATCTGAATATTCGAGTTCAATGTCTTGCTGACGAAAAACCATCTCGCTACGATTGGGAATAGACAAACAGCATTCTTGTCCTTCAACTTTTTCGCCATCGGAGGAAACAATGCGCGGGTTCACATAAGCTTCGATTGGTGCATTCTCTTTATCGAGGCGCTGCACGATGATGAGGTTCCGAAGCAGACCTACTTGAGGAGCAGCAATGCCCACACCCATTTGAGAAGAATCTGTCATGGTGAGCACCATCCGGTCTATTAGGCGCAGCAATTTTTTGTTTGAAGAATCGGCTTTGAGGGCGAAACTGGGCTTCCGAAGTAGGAATGAATCCTCTTCGTTGTTGATGGTGAGCACGCGCATCAGGCCTTCAGACTTGATGATTTTCTTCTCTGAACGTGTGAAGCGATTTGCTTTTTGAGCACTTAGGGGAAGTCCTTGAAAAAGGAAGAACAGAAGAAAGAAAATCGCTAAGGCTCTCATACTAATAGGCAGGTTGCACATCGTCTTTATTCCTTCGTAGATAGCGTTTCAGCCAGCGTTCTATGGGAACGAGCGACATCGCCATAAGGATGTTCATGGCCAATTGAAATACGGGAGGCCCCACCGGTGTATTTGTTGAAGAAGGGTTCAATTAGCAGAACCACTGTCTAAGTATGCCAAAATGTACATACTATCCCCATTGGTCATTTGAAGGTCAAAGACTCTATCGACATTTGGGCTTTGAGCGAAGAGCGAGAAGCTCATGAAAATGAGGATGGAGGAGAGCAGAGATTTCATGCCGTTGGTTTAGCTGTTTGACTCAAATTTACGCTAAGTCAATGAGACCTGAAAATTGGGAGAAATGGCTACTTTAGGACATGGCCAAATACAAGCTCGACCTCCACGACATCTACAACAAAGGCGCTAAGATCGATCAGGCTTTAAACGATGCCGTAAACCATTGTGCAGAGCATCGCATTCGAGAATTGGAGATCATTCCTGGTAAAGGTTCAGGTCAGTTGAAGAAGAAGGTTCTCCGATTCCTAGAGCAAAAACATATCAAAGCCAAGTACCATCGGATGGATAAGGATCGGAAGAACTTTGGGAGATTGTTCGTCTACTTCAAGTGAATTGGGAGCATTGCAACGAGAGCAGAGAGTTTATTGGCACTTTGCTTTGTCAATTAAACGGGTGGTGACTCGTGAACCTTAGTTCAAGAAATTCGAGATTCCAAACTTTTCACAAGGCGAAAGATCATTTTTGAAATATACACCGCTTTAGAGTAATACTAATCAAAGTCTTTGGGTGTGATGGTCTGGATTTTTTCAAGAGTTTTCAGATTGGAAACGGTCTCCACCAATGAGGCTCTCGCAATTTGAAAATATCGCCGCTTCATTTTTAGTGTTCCGCTTGCATTGCCCTCTGCGAGGTTTTCGATTACGCTTAGAGCAGCACGCCCTATTTGATCGGATTTGAACTTGAGAATGGAAGTATTAGACTTGAGCTCTAACCTTAAATTGGTGTAATATTTCCGAGCGTGCTTATGGACCTCTAGTTTTTCAAAATCAAACATGTCCAAATGAGCACAAGGCAGAGTTGAATTGACGAACAATCAAATGCCTTTTGAAAGCCTGAAGACTTCATGCTCTTTTCACCCATCGCCAGCCTTTGAAATACTTGATGCACTAGGTTCTAGGCACCACAAAACATACTTAATTCTCGCGTCCCTATGGCTCCCAGACCTATGCTCGATGCTCTCCCGGCCCCATGCTCCTATTCAAGATGAGAATAACGGTCTTTTACTAATGTCGGAATTGGAACCGCTTCACCATTTTCATCTATACGAACGAAGGTAATATTGGTTGTGCATACAACTGTTTCTTCTGCGCTGTAGACATTGTACTTGCGAGCTTCCATTTTCATGCTGATGGAGGTGTTTCCAACATGTGTCACCTCACCATAGATATGGATTTGCATGCCCACCTTCACGGCTTTCTTGAAAACTACTTCCTCAATTTTTACCGTCACCATATTGGGCGTGTGACAAACTTTGGTAGCTAAAGCGGCGGCGGCCTCATCGACCCAAGCCAGCATCATTCCTCCAAAGAGATTCCCATGAACCCCGATGTCGCGGGTCATGCAGATTTTATGTGTGATCAATTCCATGGCAATAATTATTAGTGCAAAGATAACTCAGCTTGCGACGCTAGTCGATGCTGATTTCATGCCTGTATTTTCCAACAGCGGGGAGGCCATGAAGTTCAGCTGGGAGGTAGATAAGAGGAAGTTGAAGGCTTTGCAGAATAGCCTCGTCGTACCCAAAACCGAGTCCCAGCTCAATCTTCGAGGACACAGGAAAGCCAAATTCGTCGACCAAGGAACGCAGGACAAGCTCACCCTTCACTTCCGAATTCAAATCTTTTTTTACGGTCGCCAAAAACTCTGAATAGACCAGTGCCATGGACCTTCCACCGGCGAACTGGGAATAACTTACCTCAGGTTCGAAGAGATAGGCAGGGTGCTCATCGACCAACATATCAAAACGCAATAAGTCGCGGTCTTTTGGGTTTTTCAATTTGCTCCAAATCACGGAGCTTTTGAGAGGCACATTCTGTACATCGTTCATGTCAAAAAACTGAACGCTATTCGTATCAATACTCGGATTGCGTACAAAGAGCTCTTCGAAGGTGGTTCGGCCACTTGGGTTAAAGTATTTCCAAGTTCCTACTTTCAATCCGAAGGCGTAAGCTCCACTGGAGCGTAGGTTTCCAGCCTTCAAAAATTCCGAGTAGGAGCCATGCAGATAACCAAAGGAGTAATGTTTTTCGCTTTCTAATTCATTCAAGAAGCTATAGGTACGCGCCAAACCATGTCGCAGCCCTTTCCAATATTCGCTCTCTTCTCGCTCAAATCCCGAATTCCCATAAACCGTTACGTAAGCCCATTGCTCTTGAGCATCGTAGAAGTCGATCTCGTATTTCAGATTGCCACTTTCAGAATAAAATTTCCAGGTGCCAACTTTGAGGTTGTTGCGATGTGAACCATTAGCAGCGATTTTACCATTTTGGTAGTACCATGCTCGACCGTGTTTTTCTCCTTCTTTATACTGCACTTCCGAGAATAAACTCCCGTCTGGACGGTAGCGTTTTAGCAGCCCTGAACCATTGGCAAAGTATCCAACATCTAGGGGATTGTGAACAGCATCCCGCATAAGAACTGCGGTGATCAATTTCCCGTCTTCATACATTAACTTCTCCCATACCGCTCCGCTTTCATGAAAGCGAATCCAAAGACTGTCGGGCGCTCCATTCTTTAACTTCTCAATCAAGTATGGACGGTTGCGCCCAAAGTACTTCCGATGAAAAACAATACTGTCTTTTCCGTAGATGTACTTCTCCTCTTCAACAAGACTGCTGTTCTTGGGGTCAATCTCCAGGAAGTATTTGATTTCCTTGTTGCCATTTTTTCCATGCAGAATTTCCATTTGAGCTGTGCCAGAAGGCCAAAAGGATTTCCAGTGGCCCACACGTTTCCCGTTCTCAAATTTCAGAATGGCCTTGGGTCTACCATTGGCGTGGAAAAAGTGCCAATCTCCATCCTTAAGCCCTTGGCGATAATGGACTTTTGCGGCTTTCGTTCCGTTCGCGAAAAACCGCACCCACTTGCCGTTTGGCCGACCGTTTTCTAGGGCTCCTTCTGCAAAAGAATGCTTATCGAGCTTCATATCAAATCGACCATTTTCAAGGTCTACGATAATTCTTTCACCGAGCCTAAAAGAAAGCTTTTGTGATACTACATTCGCAGTTGGAACCGCAAACAAGATTGACAAGAAGAAAAGCTGCAGAAATCGCATGAAGAACGAAGATAGAGCCCTTTTTGCCATCCCGTTGATTGTTTATATTTTCGGGCTCATTCCCTATTAAAAATGCATGTGGACTAAAATTGCCAGTTTCATTTTAAGGCAGCGGATTGTCATTCTCATCGTATTGGCGCTGCTCACTGCTTTTATGGGCTTCATGGGAAGAGGCGTTGCCATCCAATACGCCTTGCCTCAACTGCTACCCGACAGCGACTCCACACTTATTGCTTACAAGGAGTTTCGAAAAGAGTATGGCAAGGAGCCTACAGTGATGGTTCTTGGAATTCCCAAAAACCCGTTGAATTCGGTTGACTTGTACAACGCCTGGTATGAGCTGGGAAATGACTTTAGGAAAATTGATGGTGTAGATACGGTGGTTTCGGTATGTAGCCTGTTTGAGCTCAAAAAGGACTCAGAAGCCCAGCGCTTTGATGTTGCTTTTGTGCATGAAGGGCCCGTAAAGGATGGGGCGGAGCTTAAGCGGGTTCGGGATAAAATCTATGCTTTGCCCTTCTATTCGGAATTGCTTTTTAATGATTCCACAGGGGCGAGTCTCATGGCCATCTCCTTGGACGATTCGAAGTTCAACTCCAAAACACGTATGGTTTTGGTTGACGCTATTAGAGCCGTCACGGACGATTTTGGGGAGAAGAACGCCCTAGAGACCCACCTTTCAGGTTTACCTTTTGTCCGGAGTATCGTTAGTTCAATGGTGGAGAGCGAACTGAAGCTCTTTATTGTTCTTGCCCTTCTGGCCACCGTCCTCATCTTGTTCTTCTTTTTTCGAGACTACCGCCCTGTGGTGATCGCTCTCACGGTGGTTGGAATGGCGGTTATTTGGTCGCTAGGAACTATGGGAATCTTGGGCTACGAGATTACGATACTCACGAGTATCATCCCACCATTACTCATAGTGATTGGAGTTCCGAATTGTGTGTACCTGATTAATAAATACCACTCTGAGTACCTCAAGCATAAGAACAAGGCCAAAGCGCTTACTCGGGTCGTTGTGCTGGTTGGACGCGCCACTTTCATGACCAATGCTACTACAGCCGCTGGATTTGGAACCTTCATATTTACGCAGTCCATACTTCTTGTGGAATTTGGATGGGTAGCTGCCATCAACATTCTTTTGCTTTTCGTTTTTAGCTTGTGCCTCATTCCAATTTTCTTCTCTTTCCTTCCCGACCCAAAAGAGAAAAATATTCAGCATCTGGAGCTTGCATGGATGAAGCGCATCATGGAATCCATCGCTTTCTTAGTGGAAAAACGCCGGCCTTTGGTCTATGTCGTGACAATCTTATTGATGGTGGCCGCAGGTTATGGGATGAGCAAGATTGAATCTACGGGGAACCTAGTCGACGACTTGCCTGAAAATCATTTTGTGCTCACAGATTTGGCCTTTTTTGAAGAACACTTTACAGGAGTGATGCCCTTTGAAATTACGGTAGATGCGAAGAAGCCTAAGATGATAATGAAGTCTTCTACCATGAAACGTTTAGAGAAAACGCAAAACTTGGTTTCTTCCTACGATGAGTTCACTCGACCCATGTCGATTGTGGAAGGGGTGAAGTTCATCAAGCAGGGTTTTTATGGAGGAGATCGGAATAAATATGCGCTCATCAACTCGCGTGAAAAGGCCTTTTTCAAGCCCTATGTGAACAATTTTGATGGAGATCAATCGCTGCTGGCTCCGTATATAGATAGCACGCGTCAAAGAGCTCGCATTACTCTGCAGATGGCGGATGTAGGCACCAAACAAATGAGTGCTATCCTGGAAGATTTGAAGCCAAAAGTCGATTCCATTCTTCCACCTGAAAAGTACAATGTGCAGTATACGGGAACTTCCGTGGTGTACCTAATGGGAGCGAATTATTTGGTCAGGAACCTCTTCATCTCACTCTTGTTGGCCATTCTTATTGTTGGGGTAATCATGGCCTTGTTGTTTTCTTCAGCGAGGATGATTTTTATTTCCATCTTCATCAACATTCTCCCATTGATGATTACGGCGGCGATGATGGGCTATTTCGGGATTCCCATCAAGCCATCTACGATTTTAGTCTTTAGCATCGCCTTCGGTATTTCTGTAGACGATACAATCCATTACTTGGCAAAATATCGTCAAGAACTCCGGCATCAGAACGATAACATTGGAAAAGCCGTTCACCATACCTTGAGCGAAACAGGGGTGAGTATGTTCTATACCTCCGTCATCTTGTTCTTTGGGTTCTCTGTATTTGATTCTTCACAATTCGGTGGAACGAAGGCTCTTGGAATCCTGGTTTCATTGACCTTGTTTGTAGCTATGGTCGCTAACATCATTCTCCTGCCGTCACTATTGCTTAGCCTCGAAAAATCCATACTTTCTAAATCCTTCCGAGAGCCCTTCATGGAAATTTTCGATGAGGAAGAAGACATCGATCACGATGAATTGGAGGTTAAAAGAGGTGAACCTGGTAGTCATATATCCTACACGCCTAAGTCATGAAAGGAATCATTTTAGCTGGAGGTTCAGGTACGCGCCTGCACCCACTCACACGAGCAGTAAGTAAGCAACTTTTGCCTGTTTACGACAAGCCAATGATTTATTATCCGCTTTCGACCTTGATGCTTGCGGGAATACGAGAAATTTTGATCATCTCAACACCTACCGACTTACCTCGCTTTCGCGATCTGCTTGGCGACGGATCTGAGTTGGGATGTCGTTTTGAATATGTTGTTCAGGAAGAGCCGAATGGACTTGCCCAAGCATTTGTTTTGGGCGCTGATTTTATTGGAGGTGATTCTGTCTGTCTGATTCTCGGTGATAACATCTTCTATGGAAATGGCATGCGCAAAATGCTTCAGGTATACAACAAGCCAGCAGGAGGAGTGGTGTTTGCCTACCACGTTCGCGATCCAGAACGCTATGGAGTTGTAGAGTTTGACGAAAACTTAAAGGCGATTTCAATCGAAGAAAAGCCGAGCACTCCGAAATCAAATTATGCAGTTCCGGGTATCTATTTTTACGACTCTGATGTCGTGGAAATTGCCAAGGCATTGAAGCCAAGCCCTAGAGGCGAGTATGAGATTACGGATGTAAACAATGTGTATTTGAAACGAGGCAAGCTCAGTGTGAATGTATTGGAACGTGGCACCGCCTGGCTCGATACGGGAACCTTTAACAGCCTCATGGAGGCAGGTCAATTTGTGCAAACCATTGAAAACCGTCAAGGCCTTAAGATTGGTTGCATCGAAGAGGTTGCTTACGTCATGGGCTTTATCAACCGTCAGGAATTATTGGTTCTTGCATCATCCCTGGAAAAGAGTGGATATGGCGATTACCTCAAACAGGTTCTTGAATCGTGATGAAGAGCTTCATTCAACTTTCGCAAGAGTTCAAATCTTTTCTTGAAAAACAAGAATGGATAGAAGAGCCGACCGGCTTGTTTGAGCCCATTGAATACCTGCTGCAGATAGGTGGAAAGAGAGTGCGTCCAAGTTTGTGCTTAGCCTCAGCTCAGATGTTCTCAGGAAGAAGTGACATTGCTTTAAATCAAGCATTGGCTGTTGAGGTCTTTCACAACTTCACACTCATGCACGACGATATTATGGACGATGCTCCTCTGCGACGTGGCAACATCACCGTGCACGAAAAATGGAATACAAATACGGGTATTCTATCTGGGGATGCCATGATGATCATGAGCTACCAAATTTTACCGAAGGAAGCTGAGAGCCACAGTATGGAGCTCTTCAATACATTCAGTCAGACCGCCATTGATGTATGCCGTGGGCAGCAGATGGACATCGACTTTGAAGCACTACCTGAAGTGAGTTTAGAGAAATACCTCGAGATGATTCGGCTGAAAACAGCTGTGCTCTTGGCCGGATCACTTGATTTAGGTGCCATCGTCTCTAAAGCAAGTGCGGAGAACAGAGCACTTATTAGAGATTTTGGTGAAAAGTTGGGACTAGCTTTCCAGATTCAAGACGATATATTGGATGCTTTTGGGAATGCCGAATTGTTTGGCAAGAAGGAAGGCGGCGATATAGATGCGAACAAGAAGACTGTTCTATTTGGACTGGCGTTGCAACATGCATCGGCAGATCAGAGGAAGCAACTTCTTGAATTCTATTCAAGTCCAGCTGGAAGTCCAGGAAAAATTGAAGGTGTCCTAGCTATTTATCATGCTCTTGAGGTTCGGAAGAAGGCAAAGGAGATGATGGAGGCATACCACCAAAACGCTCTCAAGGATTTGGAACAGATCGAAGTTTCAAGTGAGGCAAAGGAGCCATTGTTTGAATTGGCAAAAATGCTGATGGAACGGGAGGTATGACTATGTCAAAAGGTCTTGCAGGGCCTCTTCTATATTCTTGAATCGAAACTCAAAACCACGTTTCGTAGCTTCTGCGGGTTTCACATTCGAAGACATGAGAATCGCGTCACTTCGCTCTCCGAAAAGTAAACGGATGGCAAAGGATGGAACAAAGGGAAGTAGACTGGGTCGGTGAAGCGCTTTACCAATTGCCTTGGTATAAACCCTGTTCGAAACGGGTGAAGGGCTAACGGCATTAAAAGTGCTAGTCTCAGCCGAATTCAATCCAAATTCAATCATGCGGACCAAGTCATGAATATGGATCCAACTCACCATTTGTTTTCCATTTCCTAGCGGGGCCGCCATGAAAGCTTTAGTGAGTGCGATGAGTGGTTTCAGCGCGCCTCCTTTGTCAGAAAGTACGATTCCAATTCGATGAAATTGAGTCGGAATACCTAATTCGACAAAACCTTTGTTCACTTCTTCCCAATGCGAACAAACAGCTGCGAGAAAACCCGTACCCTCAGAACTATCTTCAGTCAAGGCTTTGTTGGACTCACGATCGCCATAATAGCCGATAGCGGAGGCACAAGCCACGGCCTTGAGTTTAATCTTGTTATCGGAAATAACTTTTTGTAAGACGCGACTGGCCGTCAATCTAGATTCTAAAATCTGTGTTTTGTACGCGCCCGTCCAGGCTTTATCAATCACTCCGGCTCCTGCCAAATTGATGAGATAGTCCAGGTTTTCAAAAGCCTCAAGATCTACAGAGCCTGATTCAAGATTCCAGTTGTAGATACCTTGAGCTGGATTGCTCCTTTTTCGGCTGAGCAATCGAACCTCATGACCTGAAGATTCTAGGTGTTTTTTGAGGGCCTGACCAATGAGTCCTGTTCCGCCTGAAATGAGATAACGATTCACAATTTCTTTAACAAGGGGAATTGCCCCTTGTTCTCCAAATTAGACAACTTCACCTCATTTCCTATAATTCCTGCGGATTTGCCATGTTTCGCTTTGCTCCAAAAACCGGCACTGAGGAGTTCTATTTTCCAACTTCCACCGCAGCTTGCGGCAACGTCTACGTTCCGGAAACTCACTCTTGCACCATCTTCAACTATTATTTTTTGCCCGTTCATGACGCGAACTTGACTCTTACTATCACCACCTACGATGAGGTGCACTCCCTTTCGAACCAGGATGTTGTGATCCCAAAATTGATTTCCGCTTAAGGTGTCATTTGAAGTGAATTGCACAACTTTAGCTGAAGGCTTTATGTTGTAGGGATAAGCAGTCTCCCACAAGCCTCGGCCAAAAGTGGCTGCGAAGAGTTTATTGCTGCAGCGGGAATATTCGAGGTCAGTTACAATCGTGGGTGGCAGTCCATTTGAAAAGCACGACCAAGATGATTGTCCTGAACGGGTGTAAATTCCATAATCGGTTGCCGCAAAGGCCCTTTCTGGGCTGCCTGGAATAATCAGTAACCTGTTGACAGGAACATTCGGGAGGCCATGTGAAACGTTTGTCCAAGTAATGCCTCCATCTTGACTTCGATAGACTTTATCGCCATTTCTAAAACCACGATAACTTACCCATATGTCGCGATCGTCGGTTGGAGACACTGCGATGTGTGAAATCTTATTGTTTTTGGACCCATTTAGTCCAGATGAAATGTCTTTCCATGATTTACCTCCATTGTACGACCTACGAATTATTCCCTGCGGGTCGGGCCCATATGTAACGTGATAGATGGCATAGTACATTGTTGAAGGATTGCTGGGCGAACTTGCAATAGCAACCACCTCTTTATTACCCTCTGAGTTTAATTCTCGATTTTCATTTGTCCTTAAGTCATATTCGTACAAACCGTATTTGGCCGGTCTGCCTTGTTTGGCAAAAGCATAAAGAACTTTGTTGTCGTCGTATTCAGCTTGCTCCACGGGCGCAAGAGATGTCCCGTAGCTTGTTTTCCAAAGACTGCTTGTTTTGTTGGCAGTTAAGTCTACATTCACCAGGGCACCTGGGCTCGCACCTGAATTGTAGCTCGCTGTGAGCTTGCTATCACTAGCTGGCCTGAAGTTGCAATTTCCACCGTCACCGCCATAGAGGTGCTGAGGTTTTGAACCTCTTTTCCAAACAATGGTTCCATTGTCTTGAAGTCCACCGGCAAAGAGGGTTGGATCCCAATCAGATACAGAAATGCCATAGTATTGACTTATGTTTAGGCCTTTTAAGCCTACCCCTACAAGATGTGTCCAATTGCCTTCTGCATTTTGGCCATTGACAGAAACACCCCCGTCGTTGCCGCAAACAAGTTGATCCATTCCCGCACGGGCTATGATTCGGATGTCACGTATATCGTCGTGTTGAGTACCCTGAACCTTTTCCAGTTTGCGATCAGTTAGGCCTTCCATTTTGTGTAAGGAGATGCCACCAAAGTATAACCTGTCTGCCTTAAGCGGACTTACTTCAAGCTCGAAGCCGGCCATACCCATTCCAAATGCGTTGATGCTTCTATTCATGGCAAAGCTTTCACCTTGATCTTCTGAGATGTGGAAATTAAAGCTGCTCCCAGGCTTATTGAAGATCATGTAAACACGATCCGGCTTTGCTTTGCAAACGGCTACATCTACATTAAAGGATTTCGGGGCTTTTGGAGGAGTGATTTTTTTGGAAGTTTCGAGATTAACATCTAGGCGATACACTTCTGAGGGAGATTTTCCTTTCGAACTCGAGACGTAGACGATTCCGTTTTGGATAAAGTTGGGGTGCATCTTCATTTCGTTGATGATTCCGCCATCCTTGGGAAGCCCAAACACTTTGTGCCATACCGCCTGTTCTGCGCCTAAATTAGTAGTGGTCCAAACTTCGCCACCAACACTGGCAAAGGCAACTCGGTCGTTTTTGGGATGAAGAAGTACCCGTTTGCAAAGGCCTTGTCGAACTAAGCCAGGATTAAACTGCCTAACAACTGTCCAATTTTGACCACCATTTGTAGAGTATACGATGCCTTGTCCGTAGTCACGTCCGTACGTACTCACACCTGTGGCCAGTAGAATAAGATCTTTACGTTGCTCCCC
>CAXAIH010000004.1:0-21262 GCA_963968755.1 uncultured Flavobacteriales bacterium | reverse complement strand
TCTTTGGGGAGTTTACTTTTAGCTCTTGCTGCCCATTTAAAGCATCCAGATAAGCAGAAACATAAAGACGTAATAACAAGTAGTAGTAAGACACTGCGAAATTTCATAATTAAATATTTACCATTTTATATTATTGGCAAATGTTATGAGGTTTAAGCAGGTTTCATTTGACAAATATCACAAAACTACTTCTTAGCTCTTATTCTACTGAGCGTTTCTCTGCTCACTCCAAGAAAAGAGGCGATATCGGTTAGTGAAACTCTTTGTAATATTTCTGGATTGTCTTTAATTAATGCTTTATATCTTTCTTGACTATTCATGAATTGTAGTTGGTAAAGTCTTTCTTCAAGAAATGTTGCATGTTCCTCCCAAAGGGAATTTAGTACATTGCTTATTGACAAATCTTTTTGTGTCAGTTCTTTTATTTTTTCGATGTTTAATTTTATCAGTTCAGAATCTTCCAATAATTCAATAGTCTCTTTAGAAGTGTCACCTTGAATTGTAGAAGTAGTACCTATTATTTCATTTTCTAATGAAAACCAAACGCATACTTCTTTTGAATCTTTCGAGTAGTAGGATTTAACACTTCCTTTTATGATTAAGTAAATATAATCGTGTATTTTTCCTTCATAGATCAATTTCGTCCCCTTTGTAGATTTTAAATAGGATGAATGTTTTACTATGACGTTCAGAGCCCCTTCCTCCATGATAGGGAAGTAGGAGTATAGTGTTTCTTTAAGTTCTGAATTATCCATTTTTTGAAATTTGCTACAACTGTGGGATAAAGTTTCCTCTTTATTTTTCCTTTGTGGTGCCGTGCTGTAAACGCATTTTCTAGATAGTGCCCAAGACTCTATTCCACTATCAAATACTCCACCACCTCAATAAACCTAAGTATTAGATCCGATAACTCTGTCTACCAAAAAGAAACCCACTCATTTGAGGGGGTTTACTCATTTAAATATCTTTCCCTCCTTTCACCAATAACCATATTGCTAATCCTATTTCTCCAAAAGCCATTGGCAGTGCTAATGCTATTTCTAAATTTGAAACAAACTGGGAAGGAGAATTTAACTTTAGTAAATGAACCAACACATATGATATTCCACCTATTAATGTTAAATAATACAAGAACTTAGGAATTCTATTATGCAACTTCATTAAGAAACCAATCAATATAATATGTAATCCAAAAATCATTAACCCAACATTCCAGGCAAATTCAAAATTTTGGAAGTTTGCAACTATGCTTTGATTTGTAACCTCAAAATCAGTTAGGTTTCTCACTAAATATAGTGTAGCTATTGCGAATATTATAGTATATATAATTCTAATTATTGCAGAGACCAATGATAATCTCCTATTGTCTTTCTCAAAATATCTAAATAGAGTGTACGAAACTAAGAAGTCTAAAATTAAAATTATTAGAATTCCCAAATGCATATTCTTATACAATAATTTAATTTTAAGCATATTGTCATATGTAAATTCAGATTAATCTATTTGGTTGAATTCTGGGTACACATAACCAAAAGAAAAACCTCCAACTATTGCCATTATTAATAAAGAAATTCCAGTTGTAATTGCTATTCTTCTCATGATGCAAACTTACACAGTAGGTTTCCAAAAAAGTTCGATAATTGGGACCTTGGGCCCACAAAGTAGACGGGAAGGACGGGCCATTAAGCAAGCGGCTGGCACCAGAGCCAATCCATTATACTCGGCCTTCCTTCAGCAAACAGTGCTCTCTTTTGTTTCAAGGAAAGTGCATCGGTTTCCGGAAACTGGTAACTCGCTGCTTTCTGAATATCATCGATGCTTTGAATCCGTTGCACCTTGTGTGTTTTCTTCATGCGCTCCTCCAAGATCTGCGAAATGTCAATGTCCATGAAATCGTGCGTTTCAATCAGCAGATCACATCCACTTAGTTTCTGAAGAACCTCAGGTGTGAAGAGTTCCTTTTCATAGGACTCACAATCGCTGATGATCAAACTTCGGCCAGAGGTGTTCAAGGATATCACCTCTTCGGGTGAGCAGAAATCTCTGATCTCAACGTTCTTCGCGCCATTCAAATCAGCCATAGCTTGACACATAGCTCTCGCCTTGCTAGCGGTATCGTAGGCAACGACCTTGGCCTCTGGGAATTTTCTGGCCAAACCAACAGCATAATAACCCTCTGCGCATCCAACGTCAACAATCTGTGTGTACTGCTCTTTCAGAATGTCTTCAAATAGTGGATGCAACTCCGCCTCATAACTACCTAGCAATTTAGCACAGAGAAGGCCACCAATGGCTCGGGCCTTCGGGTATTTCATTCCTTCAAATGGCCCGTTTAGTATAGTGAGATCAGCGAGTTCAGAAGCAATACCGCTCTTGTTGATGATGCGCTGACGCTCAACATGATTTCGCTTGATGGACAATAGCTGAAAGAGCTTGCTCAACGGACTTAGTATGGCCCACAGGAGATTTATCCCCACTAAGCGCTCTGCTATTTTACCTAAAGACTTACTCATTACTTCCAATTAATTCAGCAGCAAGCTTCTTATAATTTTCGGACATATCAGATCTTGAGAAATGTCCTGAAGCATAATCGAGTGCCGCCCTGCCAAGTGAAGTGGCAAGCCCAGCACCCTCATGCAAAGACACTAATTTTTCTGCTAGATCTTCCGCATTGTTGAGTTGAAAATGAAGTCCAGTAACTCTATCTTGAACCATTTGGACGTTCCCTTTAATGTCAGAAACAACACAAGCCAAACCTGAAGCCATGGCCTGCATCAAGGCGGTGCTCATGCTTTCGATTTCACTTGAGTTCACATACACGTTCGACCTTGAAAGGAGTTGGCTTATTTCTTCTTCCGTTTTCATGCCTAGAAATTGAATGTAACCGTCAAGGCCGAGCTCCCTTGCTAGCTTTTTAAGGCTTGGCAATTCTTCACCATCACCGGCAATACTTAGCTTGGCATCTATCCCTTTTTCTGACAATTCTTTGAGCGCACGAATCAGGACATCAAGTCTTTTAATAGCTACAAGTCTCCCATGACTGAAGATGGTGAAATCACCTGACTGTTCAATTGATGCCCTGAAGTTTTCAAGCTCGATTCCATTCGGGATTAAGAGGCATTTATTGTTGGCTATGTTGAAACGATCTATTGCTTCATCTCGAGAAGCTTCGCTGAGGTAAATCAACTTGTTCGCTCGCTTGGAAGCGATGGAAGTCCAAACTAAATCAATAGGTCGTTTTAATTGGATGGAAGCATGCTCAATCAGGACAAATTTGAACCCGGCCCTTCTTTTCATGAGGGCCAGCACAGGAATGAGGGGCAGGCTGTGACAGAGAATTAAGTCTGCTTTTATCTTCTTTAAAGTTGATGACAGTTTGAGCGGATAATTCCAGCCTTCTTTTTTGATGAAGGTGTAGTTCAGACCCAGTTCCTCGCATCGTTGCACAAATTCAGGATTCAGATCCTCAATGCCGAAGAAGACGAGGTGGTGTTTGTAAGCTTTCAGAAAATCTTCCGTGAGGTAGCCAAAAACGACGCTCGCATGACCACCAAGGCCTGAGTATAAGGTGTGAACAATCGTATTCAAGCGGCGAGTTTTGTCCGTCATGCAGATTGGATTCGTTTCAATCTGAGTTTTAGAAGGCTTGGAAACCTGCTGCGAATATCCATCAATAATTTAATCTGCTCCGAAACAACTCGGCACTCTTCGAGCTTTGAATTATCTTCGCCGCCTGAATGAGGAGTCTTTATCTAACCAGCCTTTTGCTCTTGCTGCTTGTGGGGAACCGTGGATGGGCCCAAATCACACAAATCCACTACACCCTGGAAGACGACAGCTGTTACAGAGCACAAGCTTCAATTCGAGTAGATAGTATAACAGGAGGTGTTTCGCCATATAGTTATGTACTTGCTGACACCATTACCATGGAGGACGGGAATTTCGAGAATCTGTCTGCCGGACTCTTTGAGCTCATCGTCACGGACAGTTTAGGAAGTAGTCTATCAGAGCTGATCGTCATTGAAAGTTCAGATACGGCGCTTGTCGAATTTCAAGTGAGCCCAATCACTGGTCTGGAAGATGGCTTCATACGGGTAGGCTCTCTTCTGGAAGGCCCCAACCCACTTTACTATACCATAAACAATGTCGATACATTTTCTGACGAATATCGAGTCCCAGAAGAGGGGGACTACACTATACGAACCATCGCTGAAAATGCTTGCATATCTGAAACGCAGGCCTCTGTAAGGATGGCCAGTCCGCGCACGGAAAATTTCTTCTCGCCAAACAATGACGGCATAAATGATACCTGGTCCTTATCGAACTTAGCCTTTTACCCTAACAACAAAGTGGTCGTCTATAACAGATTTGGTCAACGCGTTTTTGGCACAAAGAGCTACCAGAACGATTGGGATGGAAAGCAGTTCGGCCAGGACTTGGCCGAGGGCACCTACTACTTTGTGTTCTATTATGACTTTAATGACGACGCCAAAGGCTTTGAGCGGGGATTTGTAGAGATCATTCGATGAGGTTGTTGATCGCCATATCGTGCCTTTTCCTTCTCGAATCCCTAACCTATGGGCAGCATACAGAGAACTTCGTCCACTTGTACGACTCGCGTGAACTCTACAACCCAGCGGCCATGGGCATGAATAAATGTGGAGAATTCACCTTCATCGATCGACGGCAATGGACAGGTTTTGATGGAGCTCCAGTCGCAAACATGATTGGCTTTTCGAATCACAGCAAGCCTAGTTTACACGGTCATTTTCATGCTTACGGATTGAACATCGTTCAAGAGTCTTACGGCTTTTTTCAGTCACTGGTTGTTCGTCCAGGCTACGCCTACCATCTTCGAACGCGAAGAGACTTCCATCTGTCAGCAGGAATTGGAGTGGGAATTCGAAAACAACGTACTGGTTACAATTCTGTTTCCTCAGGAAACGCAGGTTTCGATCCAGCATCGAGTAGGGGGCAGAGTTTGCTTCAACTTCCTGACGTTACCGCCGGTTTGTGGCTTTATCACAACTACTTCTTTACTGGCTTAAGTATGAAACACCTCCTCAACCGTCAGTTTACGGTTAGTGGTTTGGATAATGGAGCGGACATCAATTACCCAAGAACCTATTACTTCACCCTTGGTCACGAGCATGAGTCTATACATTACTACTATACTTACGTCTACTCGTTATTGCTCCGATTAATACCCTATCAAATACCGGCTGTGGATTTGAACATTCGGTATTTAATAAAACGGCAAATTGGCTTAGGTCTGAGTCTTAGAAACTTCAATTCCCTTGCTGGGATGCTAGAATACACGCATGATCGTAAGTTTAAGGTTGGATATGCCTATGAACGTTCAATAGGAAATTTGAGCCGTTTGGCGAAGAATTCGCACGAAGTGGTATTTACCTACTACCTATGCCCATCGGGTTTACGACCTAAAGAATCACGCTGCCCCGCTTATAAGTAGGTCGTTCCGAAAAATGTTACGAGTATAAAATGTTGTACCTTTAAAGGCTAATCTTGCTTGAATCAACCATTTCAAATCTCAGAATGAAACCGGGATTGTTCCGCATATTAGGACTGCTTGTCCTTCTTCTCATTTTTTCTCCCAAGCTCAAGGCTACTCACCTCGCTGGTGGTGACATTTCCTACCAGCATATTGGTGGCGATACATTTCAGATAGAAATGAATTTGTATTGGGACTGTGGTGGTTCTCTTGGTGCACCTTTTGTTGGACTTCCTACCAGTACAGCCACGAATAACGTTAACCGTCAGCCTCCAACAGGTTTTGGTGCCTCACGACACAATGGAACAAGAATTACGAGCACATGCGGAGGGTCCGTGACTCCTGGATGGGTTTTAGACAATCCAGGCGGGACCGAAGTTTCCCAGCTTTGTGGGGATTCATTGAGCTCAAGTGAATGTAGTGGAGGGTCATTACCCGGCTTAGAGCGCTACACCTACATAGATACTGTCGTTCTTTCTTCTTGCGCTAATTGGACAGTTTCCTTTGTCAGTTATGCTCGGAACAACTCAATCAATGTCCTTAACTCAGGCTCGGCTACTATGTTTATCAAAGCTGAGATTAATACGGTCACTGATTCTACCAACAGCACTCCAGTTTTTAGCGCAGATCCTGCGCCCTATTACTGCCAAGGACAGCAAGTCAACTACGACTTTCAAATTACTGATCCAGATGGAGATAGCATTTCCGCGATTCTAGAAAGTGCGCTGCGGATTACTGGTGGTGGAAATGGAATCGTTTCTACTATGAGTTACATAGTTCCATACTCTTCCGCACAGCCCATTGGAAGTAGCTCGTTCAACGCTTCAACTGGAGTCCTTACGTTTACTCCCGATACGGGCGTGGCAAATGCGGGAAATTTCATTGTAGTTATTGAAGTTCGAGATTATGATGGATCAGGAAATGTCAAATCCAAGGTGCGTCGAGATTTTCAAGTTGTTGTTCAGGATTGCGGATCGAATGTGGTTCCGGCTACGAGAAGTGGTGTAAACGGTGGGGTAAGTAATGTTCAAGGGGGTATTCGCCTAGACACGCTTACAGTGGAAATGTTAGAAGGGGACTCATTAGACTTCGATGTAGAGTTCTTTGATGTGGGCGATAGCATTTATATTACTTCGAATAATTTACTGAAACTGAGTGGGTCAAATTTTGTGACGAGCACAGCAAGAGATTCGGCAGTTGGAACATTGAGCTGGCGCGCTGGAACTTCCAGTGCCACACCCAGGACAGTCACATTTACAGCGGAAGACGATAACTGCCCAGTGAGTGGAATCAATAGTGTGACGGTTCGAATCTTTGTTGAGGATTCGCTGAGCTGTATTGGTTACAGTGAGGTGGCGCAATCCTGCTCCGAGAATGCTGATGGAACCCTGAGAGCCAGAACTCAAGGTGGTCTTGGCCCTTACGGTTTTGTGTGGAGGAAAAACGGAACCATTGATGCCAGTTTGACAAACCGAACAATTACAGGTATTAAGTCAACAGACTCTTACAGTGTTACTGTCATCGACTCCTTCAACAACACCTCCTGCGCTCTTGGATCCAAGAATATTGCTAAGGTCAATGAAATAAGCGTTATCACCGATTCAGTCTTCGTAACCGACACTGATTGTGATGGAAACTGTCTTGGAGAAATAGACATTCGTGAACTTTTAGGTGGAACCCCATCATCAAGTGGTACTTCCGGTTACTCATATGCTTGGTCTAGTACAACTGATACTACGAACCATCCAGATAGTTTGTGTGCTGGGCGATATTTCGTCACCATCTCAGATAACAGATCTTGCGACACGGTCTATCGCTTTTTTGTGAATGGCCCACCTACCTTTCGTGTGAGCATCGTTGATAGTGTGGATGTCCTTTGTAAAGGAGATTCAACAGGTTCTGCAACTGTACGAGCCAAAATTATCAATTCAGGAATTACAACGAACTCCTGTGATAGTCTTGATTTCGACACCTTGGGCTCTGGCACTACCTCAAATACTTTTAGCGCCTACCCAACTCCTTATGGTCGGCGGAAGAAGATTAAACAGCAATACTTATATCGCGTTTCGGAGCTTAAGGCTGCAGGTTTAGCCGATGGTGACAAAATCTCAGAAATTGGTTTTGAAATTGCTCTTGATAATTTTATTGGCTCAGTAGCCAATTTTGAAATCAGCATTGGGGGTACTTCTGAGGACAGCTTGTCAAATACACAGTTTATTCCGGGCTTGTTTAATGTCTTCAGCACTGCGAGCTTGTCCATTCCACTAGGTGTTAATGACACCTTCTTGATGCATTCGCTTCAAAATTCCTTCGTTTGGAATGGAGACAGCAACTTGATAGTTGAAGTATGCTTTAACAATGCATCAGCTGGAACACATATTGGGGCTAATGTTAAGAACACCTCTACCTCTTATCGCTCCTATGCAGTTTTTGAAAGTGATGTAGTAGACGCTTGTTTGCAGGATACTGTGCTTCAGAGTGGATCTCGGCATCCGAATTTGCGTTTTGGAAAATGTGGATCAGAGTTCACCTACAATTGGACCAGCAGTTCAACTGATTCTATTGCAAACGATTTGTGGGCCGCGACGCATTCTGTGACAGTTACGAACGAAGAGAGTTGTGCCGATACTATTACTGTGATTATTGACGAACCAGCTAGAGAGCTAATTGCCTCGGTTGCGAGTCGTGTGAACGTTAATTGTGCGGGTGATACCACTGGTTCAGCTCGGATATCCGTTACAGGTGGAATAGGTGCTTTAACATATAGCTGGCCAGCAGGAGTAAGCACTGGAGTGAACGATAGCATTGGAATCAACCTGAGCTCTGGAATCAACTACGTCGTTACGGTTGAAGATGCAAACGGATGTTCCGATACAGCGGCCTTTACACTCACTGAACTTTCGAATTTAAGGGTTGATATCACCGACAGCGTCAGCTTGAATTGCTTCGGGGATACTATAGGTCGACTTTTTGCAACGCCCGACAGCGGTTCTAGTCCATACACCTTTTCTTGGACTAACCTGACTGGGGGCGGCACTGTTACAACACTAACTGGATTTGATAGTGTAGCAATAGATCTTTCTACTGGAAATTATCGAGTTGTAGTCACTGACAACATCGGTTGTACTGACTCTGTAGAGGCAAATCTATCTGAGCCAGCCGATCTAATTACGCTCTTCTCTGACAGCAGCGGCGTAGCTTGTAATGGTGATACCAATGCAAGTTTAACGGTAACAACTACTGGCGGTACGCCGGCCTATCAATATTTCTGGTTTCGAAACGGTGGAGGTGGGGTTTCACTTGGTGCGGCTGATTCCATCGCCATAAACCTTCCAGCCGACACCTTCGCAGTAATCATTCGCGACGCAAATGGATGTCGTGATACCTTGGTTAGGGTGATTGATGAACCAGACGCATTGACGTTTAGCTTCACAGACTCCACGAGTATTTCTTGTGCTGGTGGTATTGACGGATCTTTGACGGTTACCCCGAGCGGAGGACGACCGAACTATACCTACGCCTGGGAATTGGGTGTTATTACCGGAGCTACCGATAGCATTGCAGTAAGTCTAAGTGCTGGAACCTACACCGTTACTGTTACAGACAATAACATGTGTACAGCTGTAGATAGCGCCAGCTTGATTGACCCAACTGGAATATCAGTTTCCTTCACTGATAGCACAGGAGTTACATGTAATGGGGCTGCTACAGGAAGCTTAACGGCAACCCCTGCAAGCAGCACTGGGCCGTACACCTGGGCTTGGAAAGATTTAACCGGCGGAACAACGGTGAGTACTGGTTCCTCTGATAGTATAGCCATTAACCTAGCAGATGGAACCTATCGTGTTGTTTTAACCGATGGTAGTGGTTGCATTGATTCTGCTGATTTCAGCCTAAGTGAACCTGTGGCGTTAAATATTAGCATTGTAGACAGCACTTCTGTATTGTGTAACGGCGATACCAACGGAACATTGACCTCAGCAGTTACGGGTGGAACCTTGGGTTACTTGTTTAGCTGGACCCCAGCAGTTTCCAACCCAACAGCCGACAGCATTGGCGAATCCCTGACGGGGGGTGTGTCGTATGAAGTTTTAGTTATTGATGCAAATGGATGTCGCGATTCGATAAGCACGACGCTTCTGGATCCAAGTGTTGTTACCGCCACTTTCACCGATAGTACATCGGTGTCGTGTAATGGTGACAACGATGGCTCGGTAACTATTACGCCTGGTGGAGGAACTCCTGGTTACACATATTCATGGAGCAACGCAACCGCTGGCACGCCAGATAGCATTGGCACGACCATTACAGGAGGGAACCTAGTTAGCGTAACGGTTACTGACGCGAGTCTTTGCACCGCTATTCGTACCATCACTCTTCAAGATCCAGTTTCAGTGACGGCTGCATTTACGGATAGCACCGTAATTTCCTGCCCCGGCGATACCAATGGAAGTCTTACAGTTACACCGAGTGGAGGATCGGCAGGTTATACCTTTAGCTGGTCAGCAGGGGTTACCACAGGAACTTCCGATAGCATTGCAATAAACCTTTCAGGCGGACTGAGCTACGGTGTACTAGTTACGGATGCAAACGGATGTACAGATTCAATTTTCACCTCCTTGAGTAATGCTGCGGGAGGATTGGCTATCGCAATTACGGATAGCACTGCCCTTGCCTGTAATGGAGATACTGTCGGTTCGCTCACAGCCACCCCATCTAGCGGCTCCTCACCCTATACATTCTCTTGGTCGAATCTTACCAGTGGTGGAGGTGTGAGTACTGGTTCTTCGGATAGCATCGCAATTAACCTTACAGCGGATACCTACAGAGTAATTGTAGAAGACAACAATGGTTGCCAAGATTCAGTCGATTATGTCCTGAATGAACCCACACAAATGATCTTGTCTTTCACAGACAGTACTTCCGTAGATTGCAATGGAAACAATTCTGGAAGTTTAACGGTGACACCAAACGGTGGAACTGCCGGCTACACCTTTAGCTGGCCTTTAGGGGTTGCAACGGGAGCATCGGATAGTATTGCTGTATCTCTTTCTGGTGGCACATCATATACGGTAACTGTACAAGATGGAAACTTATGCCCTGCAACACTATCAGGAAGTTTAACTGATCCAACTCTGCTTAATGCCAGTTTTACAGATAGCATAAGTGTTTCTTGCATAGGCGGTACTAATGGTCAAGTAACGATTACCCCAAGTGGTGGAACTCCGGGCTACACTTATGCATGGACGAATGCTACAGCAGGAACTCCAGACAGTATTGGTACTGGAGTTACCGGAGGGAACCTAGTTACTGTAACAGTCACGGATGCGAATCTTTGTACTGCGATAAGAACAATTACACTTCAAGATCCAGCAGGGCTTGGAACTATTGTTACAGACAGTACAGTTCTTAGTTGTGCTGGTGATAGCACAGCAAGTTTGACCGTGACCCCGCAAGCAGGAGCACAGCCTTTCACCTTCGTTTGGATCCCGGCCGTTACCACTGGAAGCTCTGATAGTATTGCAACTGGACTTACTTCAGGCGTACTTTACAAGGTTGTTGTCACGGACGGAAACGGCTGTAAGGACTCTGTCCTCAGAACCTTGACCGCACCTTCTGCTGTAATTGCGCAAATCTTTGACAGTACAAGCATTCTTTGTTTGGGTGATACGAATGGTGTTCTCTTCGGACGAGGCGTTTCAGGAACAAGCCCATACAATTATGCTTGGAAAGTAGTAGGAAGTGCTGCCGTGGTGGATACCGGTTCTAGTGATTCCATTGCGGTGAACTTAGGTGATGGAAACTACCGATTAATTGTGACGGACAATAATGGTTGTCAGGATTCTACCGAGAAAGCTTTGGTTGATCCCCTCGCTTTAACAGCCGCGTTTACAGATAGTACAGTTCTCACTTGTTCTGGACCTTCCAACAATGGAAGCTTAACAGTTACTCCAACAGGTGGAACTTCGGGCTATAGTTTTGCTTGGGGACCTGGTACAATTACCACGGGTGCTTCTGATAGTATAGCGGTGAGTTTATCTGCGAGCATTTTGTATAGTGTAACCGTTACCGATGCAAACCTATGTTCTGTAGTTGTATCAGACTCCCTAACCGATCCTTCAAATTTCTCAGCGGCTTTCTCATCAGTGACCCAACCGCTTTGCAATAATGATTCAACAGGTCAGCTTATCGTTACTCCCAATACTGGAACCCCTCCTTTCACTTTCACATGGAATTTGGGAACTGCTGGCACGAGCGATAGCATTCGAACCAACCTGCCTGGGGGAGTGACAATATTCGTAACAGTAACCGACAATGGCTCTTGTTCTGATACCATTTCCACCAGCCTTACAAATCCTTTAGCTCTGAATTCAGTTTTCACCGATAGCACCAGTGTTAATTGTAATGGAGATACAACTGGTAGCCTTACGATTACACCATTTAATGGTACGCAACCTTACTCGTTCACATGGGTTCCTGCTGTTAGCGCAGGCGCTTCAGATTCTATTGCAATCAACCTCGCTGGGAATACTCAATATGTAGTCCAAATCCAAGATGGAAATGGCTGTATAGCAAATGATACAGCTAGCCTTTTCGAGCCAAATGCCTTTAGTATTGCCTTTACGGACAGTACTTCATTGCAGTGTAATGGAGATACCGTGGGCAGCGTGACAATAACTCCTTCAGGTGGTACACCTGGATATACATATAATTGGCTTAGTTCTTTGGGAACTACTGTGAGCACTTCGCCTGATAGCGTTGCCATCAACATTCCTTCTGCAGAGTACTTTGTGACCGTAACGGACTTAGTTGGTTGCACAGAATCAGACAGCATCAACTTAACCGAGCCGACAGCGATTACAGCTACGGTTGACACGTTCAATTCTACCTGCGGAATAAATGACGGAATTGCGGTTGTAAACCCTTCTGGAGGAACTTCTGGGTACACATTTGCATGGGATTCCGCTGGAACTGCTCTTGGAGTAACAAGCGATACCATTACCGGTCTTTTTGCTGGTTTCTATCAAGTAGTCGTAACAGACACGAACGGATGTACAGCTGATTTTGCCGCAAACATTAGTGATCAAGGTGCTCCGATTATTATACTTGACTCCCTCGCCAATGCAAGCTGTGACAACGTATGCAACGGTGCGATTTTACTCAGTGTGACCAGTTTTAACGGAACTGTAGGATACTCATGGTCGAATTCAGACACCACCGAAGACATCAGCAACTTATGTGACGGAGTCTATAATTTGATTGCAACTGATACGGCGGGGTGCTCTGCGACATTCACAGATACGATAGTCAACATTGACACACTTGAAACACTCATGTCGAGTTCTCCTCTCACATGTGGATTTACGGTGTGTGACGGAGAGGTGAAAGTTTTAGCTAGCGGGGTTACGATGCCTTACACGTATCAATGGTCTACTGCTGTAACCGACACCATCGATAGTGTGATTGGTCTTTGTGCTGGAACATACACGGTGACTGTCACTGGAACAAATGGTTGCTTAGGAATTGATAGTGTTACCATCTCCAATCCTGCCAATTTCACACTGACGTCCTCATCGGATAGTGTAAGTTGTAACTCTGGAACAGATGGTGTAGCGAGGGTTGATTTGATTACTGGTGGCGCCGGTCCGTTTAGCTATGCCTGGAGCACTTCTCTAACAGATACAATAGACTCAGTAAGCGGACTTGGATTCGGCCAATACTTTGTTACCGTAACTGCCAGTGATGGTTGTTCTGAGATTGATACAATTAATATTTCAGAGCCAGATACCATAAGTTCAAGTTTCGCTGTTATTGATGCCGATTGTGCCGTCTCTAATGGACGTGTTACTGCTAGTCCTTCTGGAGGAAATGGAGTCTATTCATACTTATGGCCAGTTGGTGGTGCAACCACTAATGCGCTCGATACCGGATATGCGGCTGGAATCTATAATGTCACAATTACGGATCAAAAGTCTTGTAGTAATATTCTTGGGTTTACCATTAATAACAATGGTGCACCAACAGTAACCCTCGATTCTATTCGAAATGAGAGTTGTCCTGGTGCTTGTGACGGAGGTATCTTCATCAGCGTAACAGGAGGGCTTCCAACTTATCTCTACCAATGGACACCTGGCTTAAGTACAGGTCAAGATCTTGACTCCGTTTGTCCAGGAATTCATCAAGTTCGCGTAACGGATCAAAACAGCTGTATCGTGTTTTATAGCGATACCATTGACCCAGCTGACACGCTTCAAATCAGCGCTACCTTTATCAGTAATGCTTCAAGTACTTCGATTTGTGACGGACAGGCGAGCGTTAGTGTTATTTCAGGTGGAATCGCCCCAATTGGATTCGCTTGGACAAGTGGAAATTCTTCCTCCACGGCGAATGACTTGTGTGTCGGTATGAATTATGTCACGGTCACAGATTTCGCAGGATGTCAGGCCATCGACTCCATCCTTATTTCAGCCCCTGTTTCGATTGTTTTAGACAGCTCAAATGTCACAGACAATACCTGTGGGGCAACTCCATGTAATGGACAAGTGTTTGTGCAGGCCTCGGGAGGAAGTGGTACGCTGACTTATGCATGGGACAATGGCGACATTGGGCAATTAACTACAGTGCGTTGCGCTGGATTTGCATTTGTAACTGTAACAGACATTCTTGGAGATTCAGCGGTATTCTCGCTCAATGTCACCGATATTGGTGGTCCGAATATTACAAAACTGAAAAGCGACATTTCGTGCTTCGGAGAATGTGATGGTCTTGCTACAGTAAGTACTGGCTTCGGAGCATTTACCTTCCTGTGGCCATTCAATGGAAGTAAGAATGATACCATTGACTCCTTGTGCATGGGATCCTATGAAGTAAGAGTGACACAAACCTCAACGGGCTGTACTACAAGCGATACGATTAATATTCAAGAGCCAAGTCAAATTTCTTCCACTTTCCTTCCAACCGAAGCGAATTGTGGTGCCAATGATGGTCAGTTAATCGCAGTTGTAACCGGTGGAACGGGCTCGTATAATTACAGCTGGCTTGACAATAGTCTGGTACCACTCGTTCCTGCTCAAACCACGGATACGGCTTCGAGCATTAGTTCAGGTCTTTACAATGTCAGTGTTACTGATGCGAACCTCTGTTCCGTTGTAATCCCGACCACTCTAAATGATGTGACGGGTCCAAGTCTTAGCCTTGATAGCTTGAACGATATTTCATGCTTTGGATCTTGTGATGGAGGTATTTTTGTAACAACAAGTGGAGCAGGGACTTTGACCTATTCTTGGACAGGAGGTACTTCGAGTGAGGACTTGACCAATGCCTGTGCAGGAATCTATATTCTGGAGGTAACTGACACCGCTGGATGTAAGACCTTCTTGCAAGACACAATTAACGATGCACAACAAATTCTTACTTCAATTACAATTGTTGGAACACCTAGCAATACTTCGACCTGTGATGGAGAAGCAAATATTGCGGTGACCTCAGGAGGAACTCCTCCATTTACATTCAGTTGGTCAAGCGGAGCCGCAGGCCCGAGTGCAACCAACCTTTGTACTGGGGTAAATTTTGTAACCACAACAGATTTTAATGGTTGCGCGATTATCGATACTTTCAATCTGAACCTGGGCAATGTAATCGTGCTAGATAGCGCTTTGAGAACGAACCCAAATTGCAACAGTTGTAATGGACGGATTGATGTTTTTGTCAGCGGAGGAACTGCACCATATACCTACCTATGGGACAATGGAGATAATGCAGATTCTACAACGGGTCGATGTGCTAGGGTAGTAGAGGTTACCGTTACCGACAATGCAGGATTAACGGAGTCATTTACATTCACCTTAAGTGATCTGCCTTCTCCTAATTTCGCCTTGAATGGAACTGATGTAAGCTGCTTCGGAGAGAGCGATGGAAAGGCATTTGTGACTGTGCTTTCTGGCACACCTCCAATCACGGTGACATGGGTGGGAATTTTAGCAACTGGCGATACAGCTTCCAATTTATCTGCGGGAATTTATGGGGTTGAAGTGTCAGACATCTTTGGTTGTACTGCGGTAGATACGATTGAGATTGATGAGCCCACTCAAATCCAAGCGAGCTTTACTCTACAAGACGCTCTTTGTGGAGCGAGTGATGGATCCATCATAGCTCAGATTACAACACCTGGTGGATTTACTCCATACAACTACCAATGGCTAGATAAAGATAGTATCGCCCTTACACCTCCTCAAACAAGCGACACCTTGAACAATGTTTCGTCAGGAGTATACTTCCTTTCAGTTACAGATAACATCTCCTGTACTGCCCTCTTTAATGCCAACGTAAGCGATATCGGTGGACCATCGGTAAGTCTGGATAGTCTGAACAACGAAAGCTGTCAAGGTGATTGTGACGGAGCTATTAACTTGACTACATCTGGCACGGGAACTTTAACCTATAATTGGCTTCCAGGAAGTTTATCAAGTGAAGATATCTCTAATCTATGTTCCGGAAACTACATCGTCTCCGTAACGGATGGCCTGGGTTGTGTGAGCATTCAATCCTTTGATGTGCTTCCTGCAGATTCATTTGATTTAAGCCTAGTTCGAACTACCAATGCAAGTTGCGAGTCGACCTTTGATGGTGCTTTGGATCTTAATATTTTCGGCAACGCTTCTGGCTTCAATTATACTTGGACTGGACCTTCAGGCTTCACTGCCTCCGTCCTTGATCTAAATGGTATTTCAGTTGGGGATTACGACTTGGTCGTCACGGATCAAACCGGTTGCCAAGATTCAGTCTCAGCAAGCATTGGATTCAATACATCGATTGATGTAGTAGCTGCAGGTGATACTTTCTTATGCAGCACTTCTAGCTCCATCTTCGTCAGTGCTCTTGCTACCTCGAATGCAACCGTATCATATACCTGGTTCGACGATCTCGGTTTTATCCTAGGCAACCTTCCAATCATTCAGGTAACACCAAAAGAAGGAGTAACACAATTTGTAGTTGAGGCTTCCGCGGGGCTTTGTTTGGCCTTCGATACCGTAGAAGTTACCTACTCTGGATTTGTACGCGCAGATGCTGGTCCTGATAGAGAAATTACCAAAGGAGATGAAATAGAAATCGGTGGTAACCCTACCAGTCTTTTGGGTGATTCTATATTCTGGTCGCCTAGCACAGGTATACTTACGAGCACCGAAGAGAGTAATCCACTCGTTGGTCCAGAGAATACAACCATATATGAAGTGCTTGTGAAAGATCCATTTGGATGTTTCGCACTTGACAGTGTCCTTGTTACAGTGAATCCACCTGAAATCAACGACGGCTTCAGCCCTAATGGTGATGGAGTGAACGATGGATGGCAACTTCCTATAGCTGAGGATTATCCTGATATACTCGTTGATATCTACAACAGATGGGGCCAACTTGTATTCAGTTCCGTGGGATACACAGTCCCGTGGGATGGTCGCTACAAAGGGCAGGATCTTCCTGTAGGAACCTATTATTATGTGATTGATTTGAATGACAATACAGTTGAAGATCGATTCTTATCTGGACCAATTACCATAATGAGATAAGATGAGAGGCTATTGGATCATACTTGGATTGTTGATTGGAAGCTTAACTTCTAAGACCCAGCAGTTACCGCATTTCACGCAGTACCTATTAAATGATTATGTCACCAATCCTGCGATTGGTGGAACCCAATCTTATTTCAAAGCACAGTCGAATCATAGGTATCAATGGGCAGGAGTTACAGATGCGCCAAGGACTTATGTGTTCTCCTTAAATGGACCTATTATTCACCAGAAAATGGGTTTAGGGGCTTATCTCTTCACTGATTTTACTGGGCCAACTAGACGATCTGGTTTCCAGGCTTCCTATAGCTACATCCTTAATGTAACGAGGGATGTTCGACTGTCATTTGGGATATCAGCGGGCGTACTTCAGTTTTTAGTAGATGGAGGAAAAGTAAATTTGGAGAACCTCAATGACCTTGTATTAAGTAATACCATTCAGTCTGTTACGGTGCCGGATATTGGAGGGGGGCTTTACCTGTTTCATGATGACTGGTTTGTGAGTTTGAGTGCACCTCAATTGGTTGGAAGTAAACTCCAATTCTTCGAGAATTTTGAAGAAACTCAAGCTCGACTTAGCCGTCACTTCTTCGCATCAGCAGGTTATAATTTCCGTTTAACAGATGACATTGACGTGCAACCTTCCTTTTTTATGAAATTCGTTGACCCAACCCCACTTCAAGTGGATGCAACACTGAGAGCCATCTACCAAAAGAAGATTTGGTTTGGCGTTTCCTACCGAAGTGAGGATGCCTTCGGAGCCTTGATTGGCTTTGATTTCTTGGACAACTTTATGTTGGGCTACTCTTACGACTTACCCATTAACGGCCTCGCAAGAGTGAGCAGTGGTAGCCATGAACTTATGGTTGGCTTCAAATTTCTATCTAGAGATTAGTCTTCTAGAACCTTCCGAATAGCCTTTAGCTTTAGCAAGCTCTCTTCATATTCCTCCTCTGCGTCTGATAGAATAGTGATGGCTCCCCCAGCTGCATAGCTCAGTTTTTTCAGATCTTCAGAATAGAAAATTGATCGAATTACTACATTCAAGTCGAAGTCGCCATTGGGGTAAAAATGCCCAATGCTTCCTGAGAATAAGTTCCTTTTGAAATTTTCAACTTCTTCAATGATTTTCATGGAACTCACTTTTGGTGCTCCCGTCATGGAGCCCATGGGGAAGCTTGCTCTCAAAATATCTTCAATTCCAGCTTCGGCTGAAAGCTCGCATGAAACCCTTGAAATCAATTGGTGAATACCTTTGAATGAATGAAGCTCGTTAAGTGCTTCAACTTGAACACTGGATTTTGTGGCAATTCTAGAGAGGTCGTTGCGCACCAGGTCTACAATCATAATGTTCTCCGCTTGATCTTTTAGGCTGTTCTTCAGCTTCGTTTGAAGCTTGGCATCTTCTACCGGATCCAATGAACGACGAAGGCTTCCTTTGATGGGCTCAGAAAAAAGGCGATGGCCTTCTCGCTTTAAGAACCTCTCTGGGCTTGCACAGAGCGTATAAAATTGATCAAAGCCTAGGAATGCAGAGAAAGGCATTGGACTTTCTTCTGTAAGTCTGTGGAAGCTCCAATAGGGGTCAAAGCCAGTGGTACTGTACACGAATTCTTGGCAAAAATTCATTTCATAGATATCGCCTGCTTGAAGATGTTCCTTCACTCGTTCAATACGGCTTATGTACTCCTCTTTAGACAGAGCATGCTCAGCAACATATTCGGGTGAGTTTGATCTTGAGGGATAAGGGCTCAGAAGCTTAGATTTCACCTCCAAAGCCATTTCATTGTTTTCGCATTCAATTGAGGTCAATCCATTTTTAAATTCTAGCAAACATTCAGCTTCGAAGAATTGGATTTTAGGGATGTGATGTGCAGCCTTATGATTGCTCTCTAGACCCTCGATTTCGTTCTTCAAATCGTAGCTTAGATAACCAAAGGCTCTCTTATTTTCGATCCATTGCGAAAATTCATTTAAGGAGTTCTCATCGTCTGAAGTGAACAGCTTGGAAGCGCCGATGGCTAGACTGGCCGTCCCCCTGCTCGGATCGCTAAGAAGGCAAAAATGAGAATGCTCTTTCAGCCAAGGCAAATAGCTTGGAAAGCTGCTTAATTCAAATTCGATTCGATGCACCTGTTAACTCAATTTCCCTTTCAGATTTAAGAAAGGCTTTTCCAATATGCGATAGCTTAACTCAGCAAAAATGATGGTTAAAGTCAGTGCAAGAATAGGACGAATAAGTAGGACTTCAATTGAAGATTCTGCGAAATTGAGACTAGCCCAAATTCGAAATACCACGAAAAGTGCAAAGGCATGCAAACAATTGAGCCCGTAGGAGATTTGGCCCAATCGGCTAAGTACCTTGGAGATTCTTGAATTAGATTCTTTCCTGAGATAAAGACCATAAATCACAATGGAGAACAAGCTGGCCCATACATGTTGTTCCAGAAAAAGAAAGAAATTTGACTGATTGAGCCAGGGCAAAAGTGCGGCGATAATCAGACCACTGATGAGTCCGAGCCAGAGGAGGAGATTCGCCTGCTTGTGAAAAAGTCCACTGCGGAAACTTAAGGCGGCCAAAGATCCGAGTGACAAGTAGGGCAAGTAGGTTAGTGTATTGAAGTAAGCATCTGAATTGTTTAGGACTTTAAACACAATATGAATTGCTAGTAGCAAAAGAGAAATGCCCACAAGATGTTTGTGACTAAATTTAAAGGTGACGTCCCAAAGGAGGTAGAATTTTTCTATTATGCGTTGGTCCACAAAAACGTTAGCGGAAAGAAAAAATCGATGTCTTTAAACATCATGCAGTAGTTGGCATAGAAGAAGAGAAAGGGCACGATATGAGGCGGGTTGAAGCTTCCTTGATTCATTGCTCCCAGAAGCCAGGTAGTTTGAAGCTTTTAGCTTCCTGTTCGCCTAACAGAATGTATGTGATTAGAGAAGCAGAGAGGCAAAAGAAAAAGTCGACTCCGAGGTGCCCGTGTGCTGCAAAATTTCGCGTAGCAAGACTAAACCACGATTCGGTTTCGCTGCTCTCGCCAAAGCAATGCTCGAAGAAGACAGCAAGGAAGGCGAAAAATCGCGCTTGATCTAGAAGGGGAAAATAAAGATTGGAACACGACACAACAAGCGAGGTTAATGACTACCGCCATAGTGCACCTATGTTCGAAAAATTCCGTAGAATCAACTACCGCAACCTACGCAGTCGATGTGAGAATCGATTGGCTTTACACCTTTGAGCTTCATCTCAAGGTTATGGATTTGATCCCGAATTTCCATGTCCTTAAACATATCACCACTCAATTTTGATTTGAGTTCGTCAATTTCAGTTTGCAAATCCTCTTGGGTCATCGTAGTTGTTTCGCTCATCTTTCGGTCTCTTTTAAGGTAGACCTAAAGTAGTCGAGACTTCCAATTTTTTTGGTCCTCCAAAGAAATTGGAATAACAAAGGGCTGTTGAAAACCTCAACGTATTAACACCATTTTGCCAAATCCTTTCCGAAAGTATTGGTCTACTTCAGAAGTCCGTTGTTCAATATCCTCACCCTCAATTTTACTGATGACTCTAAACAGGTAAACCCCGTTGGCCAAGCGATCACCGAATTCATCTGTCCCGTCCCAACGCAACTCACTGACATTCCGACTAATCCGAATTTGACCACCCGAAAGAAGGTCAAGATCACGTATCATTTTGCCACTCGTATTGAAGACTTGTATTCTGAAAGCTTCGGGCAAAATGGACCCTGTTAAAGTGAACACGAAGCGCATTGAATTCGAAAATGGATTAGGGTAGTTTACAACCCGAGTTAGGGTAGAACGGTTCAAAACTTCGAACGAAATTGAAAAATCATTATCTCCATAAATATTGGGCTCGCCATATTGATACGAACTGTGAAAATCTAGTATTTCTTCTTTCCAGAAATAAGCTTCAGGGCTTCGTCCATTGGGTCCTGTATAGCTTGTTTTTTCTAGACGTTTCCCGGGGCCGCCCTCCCAACTCAAGAAATAGCTTGTTGTATCATTGAATAAGCTGTAGTAAGGTTTGGGGTGCTTACCATTGGGATAAAGGGAGCTGTCGATGCTGCCCAAATTACCTTGTGCGTAGAACAGTAGGAAATCGCTTGGATCAAAGCTTCCGTCAGCCTCTCCTTCGAGGAATAAAGGAATTTCCACCCCTTCATGG
>CAXAIH010000003.1:0-21916 GCA_963968755.1 uncultured Flavobacteriales bacterium | reverse complement strand
TAGAGCGCTTGACTGGCAGTCAAGAGGTCGTGGGTTCGAGTCCCATCTTCTCCACACTGATAATCAAAGGGTTGCGAATGGCATTCCTTTTTTTATTTCACTGTTGTAACACATTTGTAACGCTTTTTTGAAATAAGGGGTTCAGTGCAGTTCTTTTTGGCTCAGCTAACTTACCACTGAAAAAAATTAACTCCGTTCTCAATAAAAACGTTGCCGAAGGTTGGCAAGTGGTATTTGAGGTAGTTGAAACTAAGAGGTTGTGGTTTTTTTGGACTCGAGAATCTATGGTAGTGACATTAGGTCGATAAATGAAATGGCTACTCCTAAAGCTAATAGCGTTATATCAGTCGAGAGGCGGTGGTGAGCATTTGTTGAGTGTAGAATGTAATTTCTCTCCTTCCTGCTCCGAATATTCTCGTCAAGCGATAGCAAAATATGGTTTAACAAAAGGAGTTCTACTTGCATACCAGCGAATCAGGAGGTGTAACAACCCTAATTTGGATAAGCAAATACCTGACCCATTAGAATAGCTTTCGTCTAAGGGAGGTATTTGTGCAATTATTTTGCAAAGACAAAAAAGCCCCGCGTTCAATGCGATGCTTAAGTGTCTGATTATCAGCAGTGGGCCCTGCTGGGTTCGAACCAGCGACCACCTGATTATGAGTCAGGTGCTCTAACCAACTGAGCTAAGGGCCCTCAAGCAATGCTTGATGAGGAGCAAATTTATTCTTTTAGCTCTCTCCTTGGTACACAATTCTCCGAGGCGCAATCTTTGTTAAAAGCGCAGCAACTTCATTACTTTTACCAAAAGCGCTGTTTGTGTTTCCACGATCCCTCCAAAAGAAGATTTACTTTTTCCTTATTGCCTTTGTGCTGCTCTCCTTCGTTCTGATTGGAGCAGTAACTCTACTTTTCTTCAGCAACGAAAACGAACGCTATCATGCCGAACGTCTGCTCAGAAAAGAACGGACCGTACTCGCCTCCATCAATTTCTTTCTTCAAAAGCAGGAAGGGGAAGTGTTCCCATTCTACACCAAGTCCTTCTCCGACAAGGTGGAGGAAATATCGGCCATCAATAAGTTCGACATCAACGTCTACGACATCCGAGGGGATCTCATCACATCCACCCGCATGGATCTTTTTACCGATGAGGTCATTCCGTGGAAGATTCAAGAACAGACCATTCAAAAGCTGGCGCGAAGGGATTCGACCATCCTAGAAATTGAAAGGGAAACAGGGCGAACCTACCTCTCTACCTACTCCTATATCTACAATGATTCCGGGAAACCTGTAGCCATCGTGAACGTGCCCTACTTCTCGGACCAGACACTCAACAAGCAGGAAATCATTGAATTCCTGGCATCCTTAAGTCAAATCTATTTGCTGCTGCTCATCGGAGCACTCCTTCTTGCTTACTTCATCAGCAATTCCATAACGAAACCACTGCGGGTACTGAAAGAGAAGATGAGCTTGGTGGGTTTCAATCGACAGAACGAGCACATCAATTGGAAAGGAAAGGATGAAATCGGCATGCTCATCCAAGAGTACAATACCATGGTGGACCAACTTCGAGAAAGTGCAGACCTGCTCGCACAAAGTGAGCGCGAAAGTGCCTGGAGAGAGATGGCCAAGCAAGTAGCACATGAGATCAAGAATCCGCTAACCCCAATGAAGTTGAGTGTTCAGCAACTAAGTCGCGCTTGGAAAGACGAAGAAAACCTGGAAGAACGCATGTCGAAGTTTAGCAAAGGTATGGTGGAGCAAATCGACAACCTCTCCGACATCGCCAGCGAGTTTTCCAACTTTGCAAAAATGCCTCGCGCAGAACTGAGCATGATTCCCCTAGGGGAGATTGCCCAAAATTCGGTTGGGCTTTTCCAAGAAACCGTGCAAATTGACTTTGAAGTAAAAGGCGATTTGTCGGTGGAAGTTTTTGCGGA
This sequence comes from uncultured Flavobacteriales bacterium, assembly GCA_963968755.1. Classification (GTDB taxonomy): domain Bacteria; phylum Bacteroidota; class Bacteroidia; order Flavobacteriales_G; family Salibacteraceae; genus UBA4419. The sequence continues at coordinate 19,976 of CAXAIH010000003.1, read as the reverse complement.
CCCAAAGCAGGTTTCGCGTGTATTCATCAACCTCATTAAGAATGCCTCCCAAGCCATGGAAGGTCGGGAAAGCGGCCGTATTTTTGTCCACATAAAAGAAGAAGGCGAATTGGCCTGGGTGGAAATTGCAGACAACGGAAAAGGCATTGAAGATTCCATGAAGAAGGATGTTTTCTTGCCAAACTTTACCACCAAATCCGCAGGAATGGGCATTGGTTTGAGCATGGTGAAAAGCATCATCGAAAATGCTGGTGGAAGCATTACTTTTGAGAGCTCAACAAACCGTGGAAGCACCTTCCGTTTTAGTCTTCCCACAAAACCGAACTAATGTCTTTTTCGAATTTGATTCATGAAGATCACGACCACATTCGAGTTGTGAAAATCAATCGCCCCGACAAACTCAACGCCCTCAACACCGGGACCATCGAGCAACTTAGTGAAGCCTTAAAAGCCGCGAACGAAGACAATAATGTGCGCGCTGTCATTCTAACTGGAGTCGGTGAAAAGGCCTTTGTTGCTGGAGCCGATATTTCTGAGTTTGCGCAATATTCCATCCAAGAAGGACAGGCCTTAAGCGCCAAAGGACACGATATACTCTTCAACTACATCGATCAAATGAACACACCGGTCATCGCAGCTGTAAACGGTTTCGCGCTTGGCGGAGGATTGGAATTGGCGATGTCGTGTCACATCCGATATGCTAGCACGAATGCGCGAATGGGTTTGCCTGAAGTTACGCTTGGAGTTATTCCTGGATACGGAGGAACGCAGCGTTTGGCACAAATAGTTGGTCGGGGTAAAGCAACCGAAATGGTGGTAAGCGGAGCGATGGTCGACGCCGAGGACGCAAAAGCAAGTGGTTTGGTGAATGAGGTTTTGGAGCTCGAAGAACTTATGCCGGCTTGCCTTAAGCTCGCGACAAAAATTTCTCGGAATTCACCAAGTGCAATTGGCTATGCTCTTGAAGCCATTCAAGCTGGTTATGCAGGAACGGAAAGCGGACTCAAACGAGAAGTGGAACTCTTTGGCGAGAGTTTCGGAACAGAAGATTTTACAGAAGGTACTACTGCCTTTCTAGAAAAACGCAAAGCATCATTTAGCGGTAAGTAATGGAAGATAGAACAGAACTTTCAAGTCTGGGCGAGTTTGCACTCATCCAGCGGCTCACATCAGGCTTTTCGAATGTGCAGGATTCTACCACCAAAGGTGTGGGTGATGATGCGGCGGTAGTTGGTGAAGGAGACTCAAAAACCATCATCAGTACCGATCAATTGATTGAGGGAATTCACTTCGACCTCAGCTATATGCCCCTCAAACATTTGGGTTATAAAGCGGTAGCGGTGAACCTTTCCGACATTTTGGCTATGAATGCGAAACCGACCCAAATCATGGTTTCCATTGCAGCCAGCAATCGCTTTTCGGTTGAAGCTTTGGAGGAGCTGTACTTAGGAATTCGCACCTGTTGTGAAGTGTTCAAGATGGATATGATCGGAGGGGATACGAGTTCTTCTACTTCTGGCCTGGTCATCAACATAACGGCTTTAGGTTTTGAGAAAGAAGACAAGATTGTGTACCGCAGCGGATCAAAAGAGGGAGACCTAATTTGTGTTAGTGGCGATCTTGGCGGCGCATACGTCGGCCTTCAACTCTTGGAACGCGAGAAGAGTGTTTTTAAAGAAAACCCAGAAATCCAACCTGAGCTTGACGGCCACGATTATGTGTTGGAGCGTCAGCTTAAACCTGAGCCACGTTTTGATGTGCTAAGAACCTTGGATGCTGCGGGTGTGAAACCTACGAGCATGATCGATGTCTCCGACGGATTGAGCTCCGAACTATTCCACTTGGGCAAGGCGGCCAGCTTGGGCGCGACCATATACGAAGACAAGGTGCCTATTGACCCAGCGACTATGTTGGCCAGCGAAGAATTGAAGCTTGATGGCTTGACCAGCGCCTTGAACGGTGGAGAAGATTATGAACTTCTCTTCACGGTGGCGCAAACAGATTTTGAAAAAGTCAAAGACGCTGAGGACATTCACATCATTGGCCATATGACCGAAAGTGGATTTTATTTGGTGAACAATGTCGGCCAACAAATCGAGTTAAAAGCCCAAGGTTGGAAAGCCTTTGAATCAGCCTAGCCGATGTGCTAAGATTTGCAGCCCATCTTTGTGGCTACACAGATGAGCAAACTGCTGCACATATCATCTTTAATTCTCCTCTTCACTCTTCAAGGGAATGGACAGTCGGCGTTGTTTGAAACGTACGACCGCACTTCCGGCCTTTTCTCCAATCAAGTATTGGACGTAGACCAAGATCTTCTTGGAAGTTTGTGGTTTGTGCATCCGCGTTCTGTGTCGGTGCAACGGGGCTTCAATTTTCAAGTGTATTCCTTGAACCTGCCCATCTCCGATTCATTGGTAGGCATCATCATCCGCGAGAACAGCGCCCCGCTGGTTTACAGTAAAAAGGGAACCATTCAACGTTTTGAATCCTCTGGTTTTGAGGAACTGAAAATCTCTCGTAAACTGAGGCAAACCGTTGGTGATAGGGGTATTAAAGAGATTAAAGCTGGAAGAGGAGGAAAGCTCTGGGTAAGTCTTAAAAACGGAGGTCTCCTTCAAATCAGCGACCAACAGATCATAGATTTTCGTTTTCCATACGACAAAGAATTGCGCTTCTATGGGATGGAGATCGATGAGGAAAATTTCATCAGTGGAGAATTGGATACGCTCACGAATCAGAACAGATTGATTGTATTCGCGGAGCGAAAGATTTTCGACGTTCCCTTGAGTTTAAGTAAGAGAGGAAGACGAAGCGGGTTGATGCGTTCTTCGGAAAGTGGCTTTTACTTTTTCCGTGGAGTGGAATTGATTTCCTTCTCAAAACGCGGCATTCTTCAGAGGGAATTTACCGAGAAGGAGATTCAATGTTTTCTCATCGACCGAGAAGGAAAACTCTGGATTGGAATGGCAGCTGGCGGTCTCTTGTGTTATCCGCTTGGGATGGCCGACCAATCGACGTCCATCAGATATCTGGGAGATGAAGATGTGAGTTGCCTTTTTGAAGATGAAGCCGGAACCCTTTGGATTGGAAGCAAGGAAAAAGGGGCCTTTTCTTTTGAGCAGAGCCTGACCGACGACTATCGCTCGCCAAATGTTTTTTCCAATTCAGACAGCACCCAAACCACGACCGAAGCAATTCGTTTAGGATACGACCCTATAGGTTCCATTACGGGACAGTCGAGCAACCTAGAGCGAGATACAAGTCCGCCAGATGTTTTCGTGACTGGCTTAAGAATAAAGGGCCAAGACACCGCGCTTTTATCCGACTACATTCTGAACTACGACATGAACTTTTTCGAGTTCAGCTTCATTGGTTTTTCAGAATTTCAAGAACTCTTCCAATACCGATATCGCATGCACGGAGTGGATGAGGACTGGGTGCTTACCAGTCGGAACCTAGCCCAATACACGGCCTTATCACCCGGGGAGTATCGCTTCGAAGTTCAGGCCATCAACAAAAGTGGATTGTGGAGTTCGAGCTCTACACCCATCACCTTTCGCATTCGTCCACCCGTATGGGAGCGCGTGTGGTTCAGAGCCTTAATCACCATCATTATTTTACTTTTCTCTGCCCTGGTAATTATCTATTGGACGCGCGTACAACGTCGTCGTGAAAAGCGCCGAATGGAATTGAACCGCAAGATTTCAAAGATGGAGTTGCGTGCGTTGCGGTCGCAGATGAACCCGCACTTTCTCTTCAACACGCTCAGCTCCATTCAGCACTTCATCACGGTGAACAAAAGCAAAGAAGCGATTCAGTACCTGAGCAAGTTTGCTCGCCTAATGCGCACCATACTTGAAAACTCCAAGAAGAGTGAGATTCCTTTGCGCTCGGAGCTGGAAGCGCTCGACTTATACCTGCTTCTTGAGAGCTTTCGCTTTAAGGAAAAGTTCAACTACGAGATTGTGATTGAAGATGAGCTAGACCAAGATTACGATCACACTCCACCTCTCTTGATTCAACCCTATGTAGAAAACGCCATCGTTCATGGTATGATGCATAAACGTGAGAAAGGAAACATTTTTGTCCACCTTAAACGTGAGGAAGACATGCTTCTATGTGTTGTGGAAGACGACGGAGTTGGACGCGAAAAAGCACTGGAATTCAAGAAGGGCAAACATGAATCGAGTGGACTCTCCATCACTAAAGAGCGACTCGAAATCATTAACAGTACACGGAAAAGCAACCTCAGCGTGAAGATCATCGACCTGAAGGACGATGAAGGCAATGCCACCGGAACCAGGGTAGAAATCCACATTCCGCTCGAAGATTAATACCTTTCACACATCATCCTTAACCATTCGCAATGGAGCTCGTTTAATACTTGTAAGAGCCAAGGCACAATTGTTAATTTGATCACCCACTAAAACCCCAGCTTATGGTAACCAAGGTCATAATCGTAGACGATGAAGAGGGAGCAAGAGAATCCATTTCAAATATTCTCGAGCAGTACTTTCCGGAAGTTCAGGTAATCGCAAAAGCCGATAACATAGAAGCGGCCAATCGTAAGATTGTCACCTTTAAACCAGATCTCGTTTTGCTGGATGTTGAAATGCCTTATGGCAGTGGTTTCGATTTATTGAATCGATTCGACAAAATTGATTTCGACATCATCTTCATTACCGCTTACGATCATTACGCCATGAAAGCCATCAAATATTCAGCTTTAGATTACTTGTTGAAGCCAGTGGATATTGATGAATTGCGCGAAGCGATTAAAAAACATCAGGAGAAACCTCAAGAAGAGCTTCCAAACCACGAGAACATTCAAACCTTAATGGACAATCTGAAGACCGAGCCCAACAGCCTCAAAATTGGCTTGCCGGACGGAGGAGGATTGATTTTCGTGAACATCGGCGACATTGTACGTTGTGAGTCGGAAGGAAACTACACCAATATTTTCCTGAATTCAGGAAAGAAGATTCTTGTGGCCAAAACCATGGGTGAATACGAAGACATGTTCAAAGGCGAGAATTTCTTCAGAGTGCATCGCTCTCATTTGATCAATGTAAATCACCTCGAGAAGTTTGTGAAAGGCTCAAGCGCCAACTACGTTCTTTTGAGCGATGGCAGCAAGGCAGACGTGTCGCGACGGAAAAAAAGCGAGTTCATCGAGTACTTGGCTACTCACTGAAAACATTCGGCTGTTCAAAACGTAGGCATGACACAGGGCTAAGCAAAGGCTTAGCTTTCTTTCTTTGTCGCCATGCTAAAGCAGATTACCTTTTTCTTCTTCATCAGCCTTTTGGCCCTCACTTCTTGCACCTCAAACAAAGGCGAAGGAGAGGCTAGCCTGTTGATTGTAGAGGAGGAGGCCCCTGAGGTCAACACTGAATATGGCATTCCGATCGACTCTTATACCATGCACAAAGGAGAAATTCGCAACAACCAATTTCTTGCGGATGTGCTTTTAAAATACCACATCAGTTATCCTGAAATCGACGAGCTTGTAAAAGCAGCGAAGGGGGTTTTTGATGCACGAAAAATTGTTCCTGGCGATCAATACACCATACTGAGTAAGCGCGACTCTACAGGCAAGGCGGCCTACTTTATCTACGAGCCCAATGTGCTTGAATACATCGTGTTTGATTTGCGTGATTCTGTGCGCGTGTATCGAGAAGAGCGTGAAGTGACGGAAGTAGAGCAGTGGGCAGAAGGAGAAATTTCGAGCAGTTTGTACGAGAGTTTTCAGGCCATTGGCGTGAGTCCAGTATTGGCCATGAATCTTTCCGATTTGTACGCTTGGTCGATCGACTTCTATCGCATTCAGAAAGGCGACAAGTTTCGCGTTAAGTATACCGAGCGACATGTAGAGGGAGAGGCCATTGGCATCGGCGAAGTGAAAGCTTGTTTGTTTACGCACAGCGGAGAGAAGTTCTTCGCTTTTGAGTACGCCTTGGATTCCATTTCAGATTATTACGACGAGAAAGGGAACAGTTTGCGCAAAGCCTTTTTGAAGGCGCCTCTGCAATTCAGCAGAATCAGTTCAGGTTTTTCAAGAAAGCGGTTTCACCCCGTACAGAAACGATGGAAAGCCCATTTGGGAACCGATTATGCAGCACCAAAAGGAACACCCATTCTAGCGGTTGGTGATGGAAAAGTGATTGCCGCAGCTTATGGAAAGTACAACGGGCGCTATGTGAAGATTCGTCACAATTCAACCTACACGACGCAATACCTGCACATGAGTGGGTTCGCTAAAGGCGTGAAAAATGGAACTTACGTTCGTCAGGGAGAGGTAATTGGCTATGTGGGTTCAACCGGACTAGCAACAGGTCCTCATGTCTGCTTCCGATTCTGGAAAAACGGTTCACAAGTTGACCACCGTCGTGAAAAACTTCCCCCCTCCAAACCGATCCCAACAGAGTTCATCGATTCTTATATGAATCACATCGAGCTTACACGCAAGGAATTGGAGTCTGAGGCGGATGAGATTCTTGCAGCTAAATAGTTTTTAGCTTTTCAATACACGAAGGTTCATTTCTTTTAAAAGTCTTCTTGTTGTTTCCTCCGGCACAGCCCTACATTTATTGAGCGCTAATCTCGTCAGCTATATGCCAAAGAAAAAACTTGCTCGAAAAATATATGTTCTAGACACCTCTGTGATTCTTCACGATCACAATTCCATCAACAACTTTGATGAGCACGATATAGGCATTCCAATTACCGTTCTCGAAGAACTCGACAACTTCAAACGAGGCAATGACACCAAAAACTTTGAGGCACGAGAGTTCATTCGCTTGATTGATCGACTGTCGCACGACCACACCCTGCAGGAATGGATTCCTTTGGAAGGTAAAAACAAAGGGCGCTTCAAAATTGTGATGGGCCATGAAGGGCTTAAGGTCAACGCAGAGAAGATTTTCCAAGATCGAAAAGCAGATCACCGCATCTTGAATTCGGTTCTTTTTCTCAAACAAGAAGACAAGGATGCAGAAGCGGTTTTGGTCACCAAAGACATCAACCTTCGTCTGAAAGGAAAAGCCCTCGACATCGATTCACAAGACTACCAAACAGGTAAAATTGATGTGGATGGATTGTACAAAGGCAAGGAGATTATTGAAGATCTCGACAGCGAATTTATTCGTCGCTTGTATACCGATGGATCCATTGAAGATGGCGGGGTAATCAAGAAGCAAATCAACAATCACTACTACATTCTTCGTAACGGAAAGTCCTCTTCTTTGGCCTTCTTCAATGGAGAGTCGAAACTCTTGGAGCGCGTAGACAAGAATTACACCTACGGCGTGAAGCCGAGAAATGCCGAGCAAACCTTTGCCATGCACGCCCTCATGAATCCAGAAATTCGTTTGGTCACTTTGCAAGGTGTTGCAGGAACAGGGAAAACATTGTTGGCCTTGGCAAGTGCATTAGAACAACACAAGCAGTACAAGCAGATTATCCTAGCTCGTCCAATTGTACCCTTAAGCAACCGCGACATCGGATACCTTCCTGGCGATGCCAACGAGAAGATCAATCCCTACATGGAGCCACTTTGGGACAACCTGAAGTTCATCATGGACCAGTTTAAGGAGAGCGAGAAGAAGCATAAGATGATCAAGCAGATGCAGGATGACAAAAAGATCATCATCACTCCTCTTGCCTACATTCGAGGGCGAAGTTTGGCGAACAGCTTTTTCATCATTGATGAAGCGCAGAATTTAACTCCGCATGAGGTGAAGACTATCGTTTCCAGAGCGGGTGAAAACTCAAAAATTGTCTTTACTGGCGACATCAACCAGATCGATACGCCTTACCTCGACGAGAAGAGCAACGGACTTTCGTACATCATCGATCGTTTGAGAGGAAATCAGCTCTTTGCGCATGTTACCCTTGAAAAAGGGGAGCGTTCAGAATTGGCCAACTTAGCCAACGAACTGCTCTAGCGATAATCGGGAGCATCGGTGGTTGACGCTTTTCCCAAGGAGCAAATTCGAAGGGGGTTTTTGCCTGCTTCGCTGAAATACAGACACAAATTATCTGTTGGAACACAGGCAGGAGCTGGAATACCTTCTGCTTCTGACTCCGGGCCACGACCCTGTTCACTGAGGCTCAATTCAAGCTGTCGTATCCACCTTGTTCCTTCTTCAGGAATTGATATTTGATAGTCGGAGAGTATGCTTACAGAACAGGAAACCGAATCCAATTGCCAAGCTGGAGGTACGGAGAAAAGCACTTTGTGATTCACAATTCGTCCACCGGCGCCCATAACCAACACATCGAAATGGTGAGATAGAATGCTCGGACGGCCCGTCGGACTTTGCTCACAGGTAGTCGAAAGGAAGAGGACTGAAAGAAGGCTTAGCCCTATTTTCATTAGATTTGAACGACTATTCATACCCTGGATACTGGATTCTAAAATTACACTTATGAGACTCAGCGCTCTTTTGACTTTACTCCTCACACTTTTGCTTGGGGATCTTTTTGCTCAACAACTTCCTACCCCCAGCTCAGACATGAGCAAGGAAGAATACGAACAATTTATCAATAATCACCCATTTAAGACTCGGCCGAGGCTGACACCGGAACAGATTAAAAAAATCGACAAACGAGATCGACCGGACCTAGCATGGGAGCAAGATTTTCTGCGCACCATGGATCCTGCAACTGGTAAACCAGAGCGGGGACGTCTTTATCAGTATATGGCTAGTGTAAGTGGTGGAGCCAGTCCGGGTTTAGCTCCCGGAGCAAGCACAGCAAATCAGTGGACAGAACGTGGACCAAACAACATCGGTGGAAGAACAAGAGCTTTAATGTGGGACCCCAACAGCAGCAATAAGGTATGGGCTGGTGGTATAACAGGAGGATTGTGGTACAACACAAACATCACAAGCTCGAGTACAAGTTGGACGAAAGTGAACGACTTCTGGGATAACATTGCTGTAACTGCAATTGCCCATGATCCCAACGACAACGACACCATGTATGTTGGTACAGGTGAGGGCTGGGGAACAGGCGCGAGTATCGGTGGAGGTATTTGGAAAAGTACGGATGGTGGTAGTACTTGGAACCTTTTGAGCTCAACCACAACGGGCACAAGTGAGATGTTCTACGTGAACGACCTCATTGTTCGCGATGAAAGTGGAAGTTCGGTAATCTATGCAGCCGTAAGCCGTATGTATTACAATGGCCAGTACCATGGTGATCAAGGCTTGTTCCGCTCAACCAACCATGGAACTTCTTGGTCACAGGTACTTCCTAATGTTTCTGGAGCTCCATATGCCGCAGCTGATATTGAATTGGATGCAGGGGGAAGAATTTGGGTCGGAACCAGACGCAACTCTTTCAACAATGGAGGAGGAGTCATTCTGAGGTCGGATAACGGAACCACCTGGACTACTTCTTATACAGCAACTGGTGGACGAAGGGTTGAGCTGGCCACTGCGCCGAGCGACCAGAACTACATCTATGCCATGATTTCAGGTTTATCAGGAGGAAGCAATGTGCTTTTGGAAATGAAACAAACAACCAACCGAGGTGCCTCTTGGACAACTCGGAATGAGCCCAATGATGCTGACTTAGGAATTCCGGCAACTGATTTCACCCGCGGCCAAGCCTGGTACGATTTGATTCTTCAAGTAGACCCAAACGACCGTAGAACGGTTATTGCCGGAGGAATTGACTTGTTTCGTTCAACCAATGGAACCATTTCTTGGACTCAAATTTCAAAGTGGTCGAACAACGCCAACTTGAACACCTTAAGCTGTCCACGGGTTCATGCCGATCAGCATCAAATTCTGTTTAAGCCAGGTGCTTCCGACACGGTCATTTTCGGAAACGATGGTGGGGTGTATTACTCCGATAACTTGTCAGGGGCCGCCACAAGTTCTACGGCCATTTCTTCAAGAAACAAAGAATACAACGTCACGCAGTTTTATGCTGGGGCACTTCACCCAACCGCAGGGAACAACCACATGATTGCTGGAGCGCAAGACAATGGAACGATTCGAATCAGTAGCGCCGGTGTTGGAGCTGGAACCGAAGTTCGAGGCGGGGATGGAGCATTTTGTTTCATCGACCAAACACAGCCACAATATCAAATTGCCTCTTATGTCTTCAACACCTATTATCGCTCAAGCAACGGGGGTGCGTCAACCTTTACAACCCAACTGATCAGGGACTTAAATACGGGAGCTTTCATCAATCCAGCCGATTACGACGACAATCAGAACGTGCTTTATTCAGCGCGAAACACCAGTTCAATTCAACGTGTTAAAAGTGTTACCGGAAGCTTTACCGATGATGTGCTCAGTGCAAGCATCGGTTCCATGGCGTCAGCCTTAAAAGTGTCGCCTCATACAACTTCGAGCACGACCCTATTTGCTGGAACAGATGGTGGGCGTGTGTACAAAATTACCGGAGCTCAAGGTGCTTCACCAACAACAACCCGGCTTGATCCCAGCGGATTCCCAAATGGCTCCGTGTCCTGCGTTCAAGTTGGCGGGAGTGAAGACACCTTATTAGCCACTTTCTTTAACTACGGGGTAAACTCCGTTTGGTATACTACCAATGGGGGTACATCATGGACCAATAAAGACAATTCGAGTTTGGCAGACATGCCCATTCGTTGGGCTCTGTTTAATCCTTACATTCGAGGAGAGGTGATTTTGGCAACGGAAATTGGTGTTTGGACTTGTCCAGATATTAATGCCGCTAGTCCAGCATGGTCGAGATCAAACAACGGCTTGGCAAATGTCCGTGTTGACATGCTTCAAGCTCGAACATCAGATTCAACAGTGATGGCAGCCACCTATGGTCGAGGTGTATTCACAGGAAAATTTGATACAGGAACACCACCTTCCGCGGCCTTTATAGGAACACCTACAACTATTTGCGTTGGTGATACCGTTGTATTTACCGACAATTCAACTGCTGGACCTACCTCCCGCCAATGGACCTTTACGGGCGGAACTCCTTCTACCTCAACGGCAAGTCCAGTTTCGGTTGTTTACAACTCGGCGGGCTCCAATAACGTACGATTGATTTCTTCGAATTCAAATGGTTCGGACACACTTACCCAAGTGAACTACATCAACGTGAACGCGAATCCATCCGTCAGCCTTTCAAGCTTCACAGCGGTATGCTCGAATTCGGGAAATTTAACCTTAAGCGGTGGTAGTCCGACAGGCGGAACCTATTCAGGTGTAGGAGTTTCCTCTGGGTCATTTGATCCTTCTACTGCTGGAGCCGGAACTTTTGCGATAAGCTATTTGGTCACCAATGGAAGTGGCTGTTCAGATTCAGCATCTCAAAACATTGTGGTGAACGCGAGCCCAAGCGTGAGCCTTTCAGCAATAACTGCTGTCTGCGTAACGAATCCACCTTTTGCACTTACAGGTGGAAGCCCGAGTGGAGGAACTTACACCGGTACAGGAGTTTCAGGTGGCACATTCACACCAGCCACGGCAGGAGTAGGTACTCACCCGATCACCTACACGGTGACCAATTCGAACTCATGTACCGATTCTGCTGCACAAAACGCATCTGTATTTTCGGGAAGTGGACCTGTTAGCATTAGCGCACCCGATTCTATGTGTACAAATGAGGCAGCAATTACTTTAACGGCAACAATTAGTGGTGGAAGCTTTAGTGGAACAGGAGTGAGCGGAAGTACATTCAATCCTTCGACTGCAGGAGCAGGAACCCATGTGATCTCATACAGCCTTGTGACAAGTTGTGGAACCTCAAGTGGTACCGATACCATTGTTGTCTCTAATGGAACATCAGCGTCCTTGAGCAGTTTTGCCGCTGTTTGTGAAGGAGCCACGGCATTTGCTTTAAGCGGGGGTAGTCCAACGGGTGGTATTTACCAAGTGAATGGAACAACGACCACAAGCTTCGATCCAGGTACTGTTGGGTCTGGAACACAAACGATTTCTTACATCCTTACGAATTCGAATGGCTGTTCGGATACGGCTAGACAAAATCAAGTTGTGCATGCGGTTCCTAGTGTGAGTTGGCCTCAAGTTGGCCCATATTGTGCCAACGACCCAGTAGTTGCCTTAAGTGGCGGCACTCCTTCTGGAGGAAACTATTCTGGAACGGGGGTATCGTCGAATAATTTTGACCCCTCTTCAGCAGGGGCAGGAAGTCACGTCTTGTTCTATTCTGTGACGGATTCAAATTCTTGCTCGGCAAATGCTTCTCAAAACGTTACTGTCAACCCGCTGGGCGGGGCAGCACTTACGAGCTTTGCACCTATTTGTGAGAACGAAGCAGCCTTCACCATCACTGGAGGAACACCAACTGGCGGAAGTTATTTGGTGAATGGAGTTTTAGCGACGAGCTTTGATCCGGGTGCCAGTGGTACAGGTTCACAAAGCATATCTTACGTGTTCACGACTACTCTGGGTTGTACTGATACGTCTACTCAACTCATTACAGTGAATGCAGCACCTATTGTGACGCTGGGCACCTTCAACAATCAGTGTGCAGGAAACAACGCATTCACCTTAAGTGGCGGTAGCCCAACTCCAGGGAACTACTTCATAAATGGGGTTGTGGGAACAAGCTTTAACCCAAATTCCTTGGGTGCAGGAACGTACACCATCAAGTACGATTATGTGAATGGATCTTCTTGTCGTGATTCTGCCTTTAGTACGATTACGGTTCTAGCCCAGCCAGTGGTAACTTTAAGCCCCATTGCAGATGTGTGTTTGAACGATCCAATTCTCGCTCTAGGTGGCGCAAGCCCCAGTGGAGGAGGCTTCTCAGGAGTTGGTGTAAGTGGAACCAATTTCGACCCTGCAAGCGCCGGGGTGGCAACGCATCCAATTACCTACACCTTTACAGATTCAAATTCTTGTACGGATAGTGTACAGCAAAACTTGACGGTGAAACCTTTACCTATTATTCGAGCCCTGCAGGATACTGGAATTTGCTTAGGCGATACAGCCAGCTTTACCGTTGGGGGTGGTATTACCTATGTATGGAGCCCTGCTTCAAGTATGGACAATGCGACTTCTACAGCACCAAAAGCATTCCCAACAAGCACCACTACTTATTATGTAACGGGAACTACCTTAAACAGCTGTTCCAACTTCGATTCTATTTTGGTTGAAGTGAACACGCCTCCAACTATCTCCGCGGCAAGTGCCCAAGTTATTTGCGACGGTCAAATAACGAGCTTGAGTGCAAGCGGTGGAGCTACATATTCTTGGAGCCCAGCCACTGGATTGAGCAGTGCCACTTCTGCTTCACCAACGGTGAACGTTTCCTCAGGAATCACATATTTCCTCCTGGGAACGGATACGAACTCCTGTGTAGGAACTGATTCAGTTCGTGTAGATGTGAACCCCACTCCTTCGGTAAATGCGGGAGTCGATACAGCAGTATGCGATGGCCAGCCATATATAATGATGGGAAGCGGAGCAAGCACCTATTCTTGGAGCCCAACTGCAGGTTTGTCGAGCCCAACTTCTCCAAACAGTCAGTTGACTGTGACCACCAGCCAGATGTATTCTTTGATTGGGTCTAACAGCTTTGGATGTTCGGATACAGACGCAGTAATGATTACTCAATTGAGTTCGCCCACGGTTGTGATGAACAACATTTCTGAGCGTTGCATTGACGCAGGTGTTTTCACTTTAAACCAAGGAAACCCATCTGGAGGTCAATATTCTGGACCGGGTGTTAGCGGTAGTTTGATGGATCCAAGTTCTGCGGGAGCTGGAGCTCATTCAATTGTTTACAGCTTTACGGACGCCAATGGCTGTGCGAATACAGCGAGCCAAACGGCTGTTGTGAATGCATTACCAGTAGTGCGCATTGATGGCTTACAGGCCGTGTATTGTGAAAATGATGGTGCCGTCCCATTTGTGCTTACTCCGCTTAGTGGAGGAACCTTAACAGGAAGTGGTGTGATTGGGTCCTCCTTCGTTCCAAACAATGTAACCGTCGGAGATTATGTGATTAGCCACAGCTATACGGACACCAACGGATGCTTCAACAGCTATACTCAGAATGTGAAAGTTGCGGAGGTTCCTGAAGCTCCCGAGCTGATTGGTTTCCGATTTGTGTTCAAGAACACCTCGTATAACTATCAAGTCATCCCGGTAAATGGGTCGATCTATACCTGGAAGATTACGAACGGAACACTTATCGCAAGTGCCAACAATGTGGCCTCTGTTCTTTGGGGGACTAAAAAAGAAGGGGCCATTACCTTGATTCAGAACAGTATTGATGGTTGTGTGGACTCTTCGGAAACCACCATCTTCATCGGCGCGGTAAGTGTGGATGAAGCGAACATCGAAGATCGCTTGAAGGTTTATCCGAACCCCGCCGACGACTTCCTGAATGTTGAGTATGAGTTCTCAGGATCAGAAGACATCAGCATGGAAATATTGGACGTGAACGGTCGGCTTATCTGGACTTCAGACCTCTTGAATGATGGTGGAAAGTACGAGAAGCAAATAGACCTACGGAATTATCCGGCAGGAGCCTATATGTTCAGACTAAAAGGAGCGGCACAGCCGTATCAGAAAAGGTTTATCAGAAGATAAAAGCCTTCTAATCGCGCTCAGCGATGATGAGTGCTTTGAACGCCTGAATCTCTTCACGGTTGTATTTGTTTTCTGGATCTTTCATGATCTCCAACAAATAGGTGAAGGGAACTACGTTGAACTCTTCTTCCTCTTCTGGATCAGAGATGTCAAAGTCAAAACTGTTGTTGTTCTCAATGTGATCCGCAGAAAGACGGCACATCTTGGTCAACAATGGATCTACAACGACGTCGCGGTAGTGAAGACGAATCTCACGTAAATCGGAAACGGTCTTTTTTGTAAGTCCGTCTTTTTCAAAATCCGTTTGAATGTTAGCAAGAACCTTGTTGGCTTGCTTAATAGCTGCTGCACTCATGTTACAGTTCGAATTTTATCCCTTGGGCTAAGGGAAGTTCAGTAGAATAATTGATTGTGTTCGTTTGGCGGCGCATATATACTTTCCATGCGTCAGAACCCGACTCACGGCCACCACCTGTATCTTTTTCTCCGCCAAATGCACCTCCAATTTCAGCTCCGGAAGTACCGATGTTAACATTGGCAATCCCACAATCGGAGCCACGAGAACTTAGAAAGAGCTCCGCTTCGCGTAAGTTGGTTGTCATGATTGCTGAGGATAATCCTTGGTCGACTCCGTTTTGCATTTGAATGGCTTCATCCAATTCGGAATACTTTAGTAAATATAAGATGGGTGCAAATGTTTCGTCTTGAACGATTTGATAATGGTTCTCTACTTCGGCAACAACAGGCTTTACATAGCAGCCGCTTTCGTAGCCTTCACCGCTTAGAACCTCGCCTTCAATAAGTACATTCCCACCTTCACGTTTCACCTCCTTGAGGGCGTTCAAATAAGCATCTACAGCCATTGTGTCGATGAGTGGACCCATATGGTTGTTTTCATCCAATGGGTTCCCGATTCGAAGTTGTTTGTAGGCTTTTAAAATTTTGTTTTTGACCTCCTCGTACATCGATTCGTGGATGATCAATCGGCGGGTGCTTGTGCAGCGCTGGCCACAGGTTCCAACTGCGCCAAATACGGCACCTGCTAAAGTAGTGTCGAGGTCCGCTGAAGGAGCTATGATAATGGCATTGTTTCCTCCCAATTCAAGAAGTGATTTTCCAAGGCGTGCGCCTACGGCCTCGCCAACCTTTTTCCCCATCCGAATGGATCCCGTTGCGGAGATCAAAGGAACTCTTCGGTCATGCGTCATCCACTCTCCAACTTTGTAGTCGCCATTTACCAAACAGCTGATGCCTTCTGGCACACCATTGGCTTCAAATACCTGTTGGATAAGCTTCTGACAGGCGATTCCTGAGAGAGGTGCTTTTTCAGATGGCTTCCACACGCAAGCGTCACCAGAAACCCATGCCAATGCTGTATTCCAGCACCATACAGCAACTGGAAAATTGAAGGCAGAAATAATTCCAACCACACCGAGGGGATGATACTGTTCGTACATCCGGTGTCCAGGTCTTTCCGAATGCATGGTTAAGCCGTGTAATTGTCTAGAAAGACCAACTGCGAAATCACATATGTCGATCATCTCCTGAACTTCGCCTTTTCCCTCTTGAAAGGATTTGCCCATTTCGTAGGAAACAAGTGTTCCTAAATCATCTTTGTGCTTTCGAAGCAAATCTCCGAATTGTCGCACGATTTCTCCGCGCTTAGGGGCTGGCCAAGTTCTCCATTCCGCGAAACCTGACTGAGCAGTGCGAATGACTTCTTCGTAAGCTTCTTTGGACGTGACTTCTAATTCTGCGAGCTGCCTGCCATCTACAGGTGATGATGAGGAGAGGTATTCGCCTGTTCCATTGAGCCAATTTGAACCCGTACTGGTTCCTAGGTTTTTAGCTTCAATTCCTAAGCTTTTTAAAACGGACATTTTGGCCACTTCAAGCATATCTTTTCTTTGGTTCAAAGGTAATTTTTGACCCCTTTCAAGCCAAAGAAAATTCTGCTATTCTGTCTTCTCAGAATCAGAACCTTCGACATCTGCTTCAGAATCGTCTGCAGGAGCAGGGTTGAGCTCAATTTCCGCTGGACTTTCATGCTCGGCACGCAGCTCATCTTGCACCTTTTCAAAGACTGATTTTTTAGCTGCGCGAATGAGGGCCCAACTCATGAGACCAGAGGTGATGAGGATAATATAAAGGAGGATTCCTGTATCAAAATTGGGGCTTTCAAACTGCTTTGGGATGGAGTAAAACAGTAGAATGGTGATTAAGCCGCGAGGGGCGATGTAAAGAAAATCAGTTGTTTGGCTTCGGGAAAAGATTTTCAAGATGAGAAATCGAACCACGAAAAGGGCCACCAAAATGCACAAGCTAATTAAGAAAACCTCAGCGTCGAAGAGGGCGCCTAAAGCTATCGACAAGCCAAAAATGATGAAGAAAAAGGTTCGAACGACAAAGGAGGTTTCCAGGGTAACCACCTTAAAGTTTGACAAAATTGAGGTGATGGTATCTTCTTTAATCTGTTTCGCCAATGGGCCCCGGAAAAAGAGTTTGTAATTGTTCAAGATCAAACCGAAAACCAAAATGATGAGGAGTGATGACAAGTGAAATTGCTTGCCTACGGCATACAAAAGAATCAGAACTGAGATGAGCAAGAAAAGTTTTACCTGCCCTGAAATACGATGAAAAACAAGAATGAGGATGTAGCTTAACACGAAGGACAGCGCAATCGTAAGCGCCAAGTTTCCGGCAGCTTCTAAAGCAACATTCTCGCCTGCTGGGGCCTCCATAGCGCCAATGAGAAAGTAGAAGAACATGATTCCTAAAATATCGGAGAAGGTTCCTTCATAAATTAGAAACTCCTTTCGGTCTTGATTCATGTGACCCACGGAGGGAATTACAATGGCGGAGCTAATGATGGAGAGTGGAATAGCATACAAAATCGCCTGATTTTTAGAAACTTCCAGAAAGAAGTAGATGATCATCGCACAGGCGAGTGTGCTCAGAAGCAAGCCGAAGAAGGCAACTGCAAAGGACTTTGCAATCAGCGGTGCTTTTTCGCGCGTCAGCTTCAAGTCTAAAGCGGCTTCCAGAACAATCATGATGAGTCCTACAATGCCGAGCAATTCGAGAATTGGAAACCAATTCTGTTCGGGAAGGTTAGTCATAACAATGACTTGCTTCACACCAATTCCCGTAAGAATCAAGAGAAGAACAGAAGGAATATTGGTCTTCTTGGAAATGACATTAAAGAGGTACGATAGGATTACCGTACAGGCCAAAAAGATGATTAAAGTGTAGCTGCTGAAGATGCTCATTCCATTCCTGTTTCCATGCGCTCGGGATTGAGCACTACAGGCAAATTACGAACAATTTCACTCGCTAGTTCAGGGAAATTATTGAGGATGATGAACTTAATACTGTTGTTGTTTCCACTGAACTCACGCTTAACGGCACCAGCGTATAGCTCTTGCTTATCGCTTGTGAGGATGCTGAAATGCACCTTTAGTTCACGACGAAAATTATCGGATCCGAAGCTTGTACTTTCTTGTCCTGGGCTCAGCCGAATGTCAAGTTGATTGATGAAGAGGTATAAGCCCGTTCCGTACTTCGGCGAGAGGAAGTTCATCATCTCTTGGTTGATGATTTTCGTTGCCATAAAGCGCTCGTTCGTGTAGGAGACATGAACGATCTGACCATTTTCGATGCGCCCACCTTCTTGCACTGGCTCTTTGTCCTCACCGAGCTCATCAATCTTCCATTTTACCTTATTCGCCAATTTTCCAAGGCCTTTTTTCTCGTGCTCTGGCGGCTTTGGCATCTCACGGTATTGATATCCAATCGATTTGTAGATGTAGTCGAGGTCGCGGTTCACATCGGCATCATCAACGTGCATTCGGACAACCTCGTAGCTTTTTTTGGCTTCAATGTTTAGTGCATTGTCGAGGGCAAGTCGGAAGTATCCTCGTATTTCTTGGAAGCTCAATTGATCTCTTTTTCCAATGTAGCGGTCAACCTCTGAACGATACATCTTCGGCTCGAAAGGAACCAGCATCAAACGACTTTGATCCATTGGCAGAAGCAAAGTGTCACGATCCATCTGCGTAGCCCCGGGTAAAAGTGTATTGTCTTCTTGGGAGAAAAGAGAGGAAGATGGGACGCTGATAATCAGCAAGATTAAAAGTTGGCAGACAAGCTTAGCCTTCATGGGAATAAAGGTAGCCTGCCATTGCGGGGGCAATTCGCGCTTAAGCGCTAGTTTTCAACAGGAGAAATTGAATAGAGCCTAGGTAAAGGCGCGGAAAATGTCGTTCCCAATGGCATAGGTCATCAAGAGTAGGAGAAGAACCATGCCCACTGTTTGTGCTGCTTCCATCACCTTCTGACTTGGAGGCCTTCCTGAAACCATCTCAATTACGATGAACATGGCATGACCTCCATCCAACGCTGGGATAGGGAGCACATTCATCAAACCTAAAATGATGGAAAGAAATGCAGTCATTTCCCAAAACACTTGCCAGTTCCAGCTCGAAGAGAACATTTTGCCCATCGTTCCAAAGCTTCCCAATCCGCGGTAGGCTCCAGAAGAAATGTCCACGAGTTTGGAAAGTTGACGCCAATAGCTCACGAGCTTTTCAATTCCCTTATTGACCCCAGCTGGGAAGGAGGCCCAAAAGCCGTATTTCAAAGTTGCGAAGTCGTACACGGCCATCTTCTCCATGTCCTTATAGCTAAACATGGCCGGAACTACGCCAATGCGTCCTTCCTCAGAGATCATGGCGGTTAGCGTTAAGGCCTCACCATCTCGTTCAATCCCCAGATTTATCTCCTTACCTGCTGACTGTCCAAGAAGTTCTTTGGCTTCGTCGAAGAATTGAATTTCTTGACCGTCGATGGACTTTACCCAATCCATTTTTTCCATGCCGATAGAGGCATTATGAGAACTGTCGGGAATACTTGAAATCACAAAAGGGATTCTTGGCATTACCAAGAGCGGCGATTCTCGTTCGATGGCCTTCCCAATCATATTTCTTGGAATTTCGACGGTCAATTGCTCGCCATTTCGCTCCACAACGGCTCGCTCACCAAGAAGGAGTCCTTCGTTGAGCTCATTAAATTTTTCAGGTTCTACCCCATCAAGAGAAACAATTTTGTCACCTGTCTGAAGGCCGAGATTGGTTCCAACGGAATCAACCACCCAAACCCCACTGGTTAAGCTATCGTTCGGAAGGTACTTTTCTCCAAAGTAGAAAAGGCTCATGGCATAGATGAGAAAGGCGAGTAAGAAATTGACCACCACGCCGCCAAGGATAATGACGAGTCTCTGCCAGCTTGGCTTCGCTCGATATTCACAAGGCTCTGGAGCTTTACTCATTTGCTCCTTGTCCATGCTCTCGTCGATCATTCCAGAAATCTTCACATATCCACCCAAAGGCAACCATCCAATTCCATATTCGGTAT
>CAXAIH010000002.1:0-25258 GCA_963968755.1 uncultured Flavobacteriales bacterium | reverse complement strand
GAGCAATGTCCTTGGGATAAAAAACAAACCTTCGAAAGCTTACGCAAGCTCACCATCGAAGAAACCTATGAGCTGGCCGACGCCATCGATAAAAAAGATCTCAATGAGATCGAGGGCGAATTGGGCGATCTCATGCTGCACATAGTCTTCTACGCAAAGCTCGGATCAGAGCAAAATGCCTTTGACATCACCTCCGCCCTGAATCGCATTTGTGAGAAGCTCATTTTCCGTCATCCACATATTTACGGAGATGTTGAGGTAAAAGATGAGGAAGAAGTAAAGGCCAACTGGGAAAAGCTAAAGCTGAAAGAAGGGAAAAAGTCTGTTCTTGAGGGCGTCCCAAAGTCTCTTCCTGCCATGGTGAAAGCCATTCGTATTCAAGAAAAAGTAAAAGGCATTGGCTTCGATTGGGAAGAGAAAGAACAAGTGTGGGAGAAGGTTCAAGAAGAACTAGAAGAACTGCACGAAGAGGTGAAGGCCGGCGCGGTGGAAGAAAAAGAGTTGGAGTTTGGAGATGTGCTCTTTTCGCTCATCAATTATTCTCGTTTCATTGACCTAGATCCTGAAGCAGCATTGGAGAAGACCAATAAGAAGTTCATGAAACGCTTTCAATACCTAGAAGAAAAAGCCAGGGAATTAGGCCTCGACTTGCACGATATGAGCTTGCAAGAAATGGATGTGATTTGGGAGGAAGCGAAATCAATGTGAGAATTTGGGAATGCAGCAATTGGCCAATGAGCTGATTGGTCAAGTCAATTAATACCAAATCGACACACTGAGTTTAACGAAGTGGTCGAACTAGTATGCTTTCCCAAAAGATTGAACCGTTGAGGACGCTGCGAATTCGCTGTGCTCGCTGCGTTAAAGCAAGACTAGGCCCAAGCTACTTCTTCCTAAAGAAAACTCGAACAGGCACTCCAGTAAAGTCGTACTTCTCGCGCAACTTGTTTTCCAAGAAACGTTTGTAGTTCTCCTTTAAGTATTGAGGGAGGTTGCAGAAGAATGCGAAACTAGGTGCGTGCGTCGGTAACTGAGTAGCGAACTTAATCTTGATGTACTTGCCCTTCACGGAAGGTGGAGGCGTGTGCTCAATGATCGGCAAGATGTACTCGTTCAGCTCGCTGGTGGTAATCTTAGCCTTTCGGTTGTTGTACACCTCAATGGCTTTTTCCAGGGCTTTGTGAATCCGCTGTTTGTTTAGAACCGATGTGAAAATAACCTCCACATCACTAAAGGGAGAAATCTTCTCACGAATCAACTTTTCGAAAGCCTCGGCGGTCTTGGTTTCCTTCTCAACCAAATCCCATTTATTCACCAAGATCACAATGCCTTTGTGGTTACGCTCAACGAGGTGAAAGATGTTCACGTCTTGAGCGCCAATACCTTCCATGGCATCAATCATCAAAAGACAGACATCCGAACTTTCAATGGCATTGATAGCACGCATCACCGAATAGAATTCCAGGTCTTCATGCACTTTGGTCTTCTTTCGAATTCCAGCCGTATCCACCAAAACGAAATCGAAGCCGTAGGCGTTGTAATGAACGTCGGTACTGTCGCGGGTGGTTCCCGCCATAGGGGTAACGATGTTCCGCTCCGCCCCTATCAAGGCGTTAACCATCGAGGATTTACCGGCATTCGGGCGACCGACTATCGCGATGCGTGGCAACTCTTCAGCTGCTTCATCTCCCTGAGGTGTCTCATCTTCAGGAATCACGCTGGCAATATGATCGAGTAACTCTCCTGTTCCTGAGCCATTTACGCTCGAGATCCCAAATACCTCTCCCATTCCGAGTCCATAAAACACAGAAGAATCTGCAATCCTAAGATTGTTATCTACTTTGTTTGAAACAAGAATTACGGGTTTATCCGTTCGTCGAAGCATCACGGCAATGTCTTCATCCAAGGGAGTAATCCCAGAAGTCACATCAACCATGAACAAGATGATGCCTGCTTCCTGCATGGCGATCTCAACTTGCTTGCGTATCTCTTTGTCGAAAAGCTTGTCGCTGTCCTTGACATATCCACCCGTGTCAACAACGTGAAATTCATGACCTGCCCAATGAAAATCACCATAAACGCGATCTCGAGTAACCCCAGAGAACTCATCTACAATGGCTTTACGTTGTCCTATAAGTCTATTGAAAAAGGTGGATTTGCCTACGTTGGGGCGACCAACTATGGCTACGAGGCGGTTCATGCTGCAAAGAAACTGTATTTAACTAAGGTGCGTACTACGTTCTGATTGTGAATTGAAGGTGGGTGATGGGTGAATGGGTAATGGGTAATGGGTAATGGGTGAGCAAAGTTATAAATGCCTTACCGGATAGAATGCTCCCCGCGAAGGCTCGATAATATTTTTCCTAGGAGTTTTTGAAGACTAAGTATTTTGGGTGTAAGCTCACCGGGATCAGGCAAAAGTGTGGAGCGCTTGCATAATTGAATCCAATATCCTGTTTCCAACGCCTCTTTATAGGTTATGCACATCTTATGATAAAAATCTTTAGTGCTTTCTGCACCCTGCGCTTCAAAGATGTTGGCCCCGATTGAAGTTCCAGATCGCAACACTTGATTCTTTATCTCGAATTCCTTGGCAGCCTTGAGCTTCTTGCAAAAGTTCACAACCTCTAAGGAGAATTCAAGCGACTACTCCATTACTTCGTTCCTTTTCATAAGACCAATTAAGGTCTTGAATGAACGAAACGACGAATGGAAATATTTCAATTAATCATCAACCATCCAATATCCTCCATTTGAAAAAATGGTGGCTAGAAAGTCAGTCCTTATTCTTCCTGAGGTATTCCTCAACTTCCAACACCATATCCTTGGAACCCACATAGTATGGAATGCGCTGATGCAACTCACGCGGCTCAGCAGACAGAATTCTGTCTTTACCATCAGAGGCAATCCCTCCGGCTTGTTCAGCAATGTAAGCTAAGGGGTTGCATTCATAAAGGAGGCGAATTTTACCTTCCGGCGCACTTAAGGTTTTGGGATAGATATAGATCCCACCTTTAATCAGATTACGATGGAAGTCGGCAACTAAAGAACCGATGTAGCGCGAAGTCAACTGTCTTGATTTCACCTCATCCAAATACCTTCTTAGGCCCAACTCAAATGCTTCGTAGTAACCTTCGTTGATTGAATAAATATTTCCTTGATCTGGAAACTTCATGTTTCGGTGCGACAGGCAGAACTCTCCAATAGAAGGGTCGAGGGTGAATCCATTTACACCTGCACCTGTTGTGTACACAAGCATGGTGCTTGACCCGTATATCACATATCCCGCTGCAACCTGTTGATCGCCTGGTTGAAGAAAATCTCTTTCGCTAAGTTCCGTTCCCGGAGATAGCTTCCTGTAAATAGAAAAGATGGTTCCGATGGAAACATTCACATCGATGTTCGAACTTCCGTCGAGCGGATCCATGAGTAAGACATACTTGGAATTGCGCGAGACCTCATTGTCGAAAACAACAAACTCTTCATTCTCTTCCGAGGCCACACCTCGTACTTCCGATCCGTTCTGGAAAGTTTGCATGAAGACATCGTTGGCATACACATCGAGCTTCTGCTGTGTTTCTCCTTGAACATTCTCTACATCCGTGGCACCCAGAATTTCAACAAGGCCGGCTTTGTTTACCTCACGGTTTACCCGTTTGGCGGCAATTTCAATATCTCTAAGTAGGCTGGAAAGTTCTCCCGAAGCGAAGGGAAAATCCGCCTGGCGGTTGATGATAAATTCGCTTAGCGTTATGACCCCGTTCATGGTGGGCAAATATCGCATTTTGAAAATTCTGAGATTTGCCAAAAGCCAAACTTCATGAAAGAAATATTTATTCGAGAGGGAACAGCTGCCGACTTAGCTTCCGCGATGCAACTTATTAAGGAACTTGCTGTTTACGAAAAAGCAGAGGGGGAGGTGGTTACAGACGTTGAGAGCATGAAAGCTGATGGCTTTGGCTCGCATCCTAGCTTTGGTTTTTTTGTTGCCGAGGAAGACGGAATTATTTTGGGAATGGCCCTTCATTACACGAATTATTCAACTTGGAAGGGCAAATGTCTGTTCCTTGAGGACATCATTGTGAGCGAAAAGCATCGTCGCCGTGGAATTGGCGGACTTCTTTTTGACCGATTGATTGAGCTGGCCAAGGAGCGTGGAGTGAAGCGCATGGTATGGCAAGTTTTAGATTGGAATACACCTGCCATTGAATTTTACAAAAAGTACGAGACACACTTTGAGCCCCAATGGCTCAATGGGAAATTAGTATTCGATTGAGGAAAACTCTTCTTCAGCTTTGGCAATTGTTCTTCGCTGAGCTCTACTTTAGTTCCTCATGAAAGTATTCAAGTTTGGCGGCGCCTCTGTGCGCAATGCAGATGCCTTTAAAAACGTTCTGTACATCCTGAACGGGTATTCTGAGATTCCGATTGTCGTAGTTCTCTCGGCCATGGGGAAAACAACCAATGCCCTAGAAACGCTTGTTTCATCCCTATTTGAGAATCCTCAAGCTTGTCCAAGAATTATCCAAGAAATTGAAAAGAGTCATTTAGCCGTCGTTGATGAACTCTTTCAAGATTCGTCCGATATTAAAAGCACCATTGCAAAAATTGTGAGCTATTTAAAGCAGCACACCGAGAGTGGTGCCGATGCTTCTTATGCCCAGGCATACGATCAAATTGCCTCCGTAGGTGAACTCTTATCCACCAAAATTCTGTCAGCCTTTCTTGCAGAAAACGGAATGCAGAACAGCTGGTTGGATGCAAGAAAGCTGGTGCTCACCGATAAAAATTTCACCGAAGCAAAGCTTGATTGGAAAGCAAGCGAACGCGAAATTCTCAAAGAATTTGAGGTTCTTGGCACGAAGAAATTATGGATTACCCAAGGCTTCATCGGTGGCACTGAAAACCAATACATCACCACACTTGGGCGGGAAGGCTCAGACTACACCGCGGCAATATTTGCTCATGTTTTAGACGCGGATGAACTCGTAATCTGGAAGGACGTTCCTGGTGTTCTGAATGCTGACCCCAAGCACTTTAAAAATACGGAAAAGCTCTCGAACATCTCGTACAAAGAAGCCATTGAGCTGACCTATTATGGCGCCTCTGTGATTCATCCTAAAACACTCAAACCACTTCAAAATAAAAGCATCCCACTAACGGTGCGATCATTTGATAACTTGGACCAAGCTGGCTCTTTGATCAACGACAATGGTGACAAAGACAGGCTCTTACCCTCCTACATTTTCAAAGATCAGCAGGTACTTTTAAGCATTTCCACGAAGAATTATTCCTTTGTTGTAGAAGAACACTTGAGCGACATTTTCAAATGCTTTGCAGATGCAAAGGTGAAGATGAACATCATGCAATCCTCTGCCCTTACCTTCTCTGTTTGCGTAGACAACAGCAAGGAAAAGATTGCTGCCCTCATGAAGCTTCTTCAAACAAAGTTTTTGGTCAAGTACAACGAAGACATCAGCTTGCTCACTATTCGCCATTACAACGACGAAACCGTGAAGGAGTTGATTCAGGGCAAAGAGGTTTTGTTGGAGCAACGAACGAGGGAAACAGTTAGGTTTTTGCTGAAATAAGCCATCGGCTCCATGCGAAGATTGCTAGCCATTAAGACCTAGCTTCTAGAAACATAATAGCTTCTCCCTCACCCAAATCCCTTATCCATTGGGAAATGCTCCATGCTCCCAAACGAAAAAAAGCCTCCAAAAATGAAGGCCTCTAGACTCTCTCGCAGATTTCTCATCTGATTTAGTGCGGATGGAGGGACTCGAACCCACACACATTGCTGCACTAGATCCTAAGTCTAGCGTGTCTACCAATTCCACCACATCCGCGCAATGGGGGCTCAAATATAATTCTTTCATACAATGAATCTCAACTGAAATGAGAAGTCTTAGAATAGCTCATTTCACTAAGTTTGTGGCTCGATAAAAAGCGCGATGAAAATCCTCCCAGGAGAAGTTCCAATTCCCAAACTACACGGCTACTTGCTCGGCGCTGTTGGCCCGCGCCCTATTGCCTTTGCTAGCACGATAGACGCCGAGGGAAACCGGAATTTAAGCCCATTCTCCTTCTTTAATGTCTTTTCGGCCAACCCTCCGATTGCAATCTTTTCTCCAGCTAGAAGGGGAAGAAACAATACCACGAAACATACTTACGAAAACGTAAAGTCCGTTCCGGAAGTGGTGATCAATATCGTGAGTTACGAGATTGTGGAGCAAATGAGCCTCTCTAGCACAGAGTACGGTGATGGTGTCGATGAGTTTACCAAGGCCGGTCTTACTCCGATTAAGTCAGATCTAGTAAAACCATACCGTGTTAAAGAATCACCTGTTCAAATGGAATGTAAGGTGCTTCGCGTAGATGAATTGGGGGACCAAGGCGGAGCAGGGAATTTGGTGATATGCGAAGTAGTTGCCATCCACATCGACGATGCCATTTTGGACGAGGACGGGAGAATCGACCCAAACAAAATTGACCTTGTAGGACGAATGGGTGGCAATTGGTACGTTCGTGCCAGCAGCGACGCGCTCTTCGAAATAGAAAAACCCCTTGCGAGTTTAGGCATAGGTGTCGATCGAATGCCTGAAGAAGTGCGCAACAGTGCTATCCTGACAGGAAATGATCTTGGGAAGTTGGGCAACGTAGAGTCTCTTCCCGACGAAACAGAAGTAAACGATTACAAATTGATGGAATTGAGCGAGTTGCATTACAACCTAGCCGATTACCCTACAGATCTGGAAAAACGCTTGCACGAGCTGGCGCATGACCTGCTTCAAAAAGGTAAAGTGGCAGAGGCTTGGATGTGTTTGCTCTCCTTTAACAACGATTAGATGAGCATGCAAGTAGAAGGAAAACTGGTTGAAAAACTCGAAATGCAAACGGGTACAGGTCGAAACGGCGAATGGCGCAAACAAGATTTTGTGATTGAAACCGCAGGAGATCGCTTTCCCAAAAAGATTTGCATCACAGCTTGGTCTGATATGATTACAGAGTTGGAAACCTACAATATGGGTGACCAACTCAAAGTCGATATTGATCTTTCTTCTCGAGAGTACAACGGTCGCTGGTATACCGACGTAAAGGCATGGAGAATGAGCAAAGACGGTGGAGGCGGTTCTGCTCCGGCATCGAAAGGCGGTAATTCAGCTCCTGCTCCGGCCGCTCCATTACCTAAAGACGCACCGCTTGAAGATTTGAATGAAGAAGACGATCTTCCTTTCTAAATGGATTTTTCGGATCGGTTTATTCGCTTTTTTAAAAGCTTTCTTCCCGCTCCCTTTACCATTGCGGTAGTCCTTTCTACCCTAACCTACTTCTTAGCCCTCTTCCTCACGAAGCCCACCGCCAGTGCTTGGTGGGACTACTCCATCGTTCTCATGAACTTTTGGGAAGCCGGTTTGTGGACCAATTCCCTGCTGGTTTTTGCTGTGCAAATGATGCTGATGCTGGTATTGGGTCATGCCTTAGCCTTAACCAAACCTGTGTCAAAGCTCATCGATCGCTTGAGCGCCTATTGCACCACAACATCGAAAGCCGCTTTTTTTGTTAGCCTGTTAACTATTATTGTCGCTTTATTCAATTGGGGTCTTGGACTCATCTTCGGAGCCATTTTCGCGCGAAAGGTTGGAGAGTATGCAAGAGTTCACGAACACAAACTGAACTACCCATTGGTAGGTGCCTGTGGGTACGTTGGCTTGATGGTGTGGCATGGAGGGCTTTCTGGCTCTTCGCTCATTAAAGCCGCAGAACCTGGTCATTTACAAGAGCTCGTGAACTTATCTGGAAATACATTCCTCAGCACGGTGCCGGATAGAATAGGTTTTGAGCAAACTGTTTTCTCAACTATGAACATCACGACGAGCATCCTAATCCTCCTCCTTGTTCCCGCAATCATGTACCTCCTAGGTCAACGACTTCAGCATCATACATCCGAACTGCCTCCGATTGGGGAGCTTGAGTCAGCAGAAGGTCAAATGAACCTGGAAGTCACAGGAGCTGAACATTTGGATCATTCAAGGCTTTTGGCCTACTTCTTCGCCTGCGTTATTCTCGGTGCCACCTTCATCAAGGCCTTTGTTCAAGCCCCTACCCTACTCAGCTTCTTCACACCAAACAACATCAACTTTCTTCTCCTTGGCTTAGGGCTATTACTACACGGTAAGTTTCAACGATTCTTAAAGGCAATCCAACAGGCTATTGGTGGAGTTTCCGGAATTCTCATACAGTTCCCTCTCTACTTTGGTATCATGGGAATCATGAACAACTCTGGATTGGTACAGGATTTTTCCAAATTTTTTGTTTCTGTTTCGAACGAATTCACCTTTCCAATCTTCACCTTTATCAGTGCTGGGCTCTTGAACATTTTCGTTCCAAGTGGAGGTGGACAATGGGTGGTTCAAGGCCCAATAATTCTGCAGGCTGCAGATGCACTGGGTGTTTCACTGCCTAAAAGTATTTTGGCACTCGCCTACGGAGATCAACTCACAAACATGCTTCAGCCTTTTTGGGCTTTGCCCCTTTTGGGCATTACCGGACTCAAGGCCAAAGACATCCTTCCCTATACCCTCATCCTCTTCCTTATCGGCGGGATTCTTTACTTCAGCGTATTGATGCTCTTTTAGTAAAACACTTAATGCTTCCCTGCGTTGTTCTGGAAGTTACTTTTGCTTTCAAGTGAAACTCGAGGATTTAAAATTACGTCTGAACCAGATTCCCCAAGTACAGGATCTGCTAACTCTACTCTCTGCCGATGGCGACCGAAAGGCCTACCTCAAATCTCAAGTAGGTTCGTCGATTGCTTTCTATGCCGAGTACATTGTTAAGGAGCTAAATGGCGTGCACCTAATCGTATTAAACGACAAGGAAGAAGCTGCTTATTTTCAAAACGACCTCGAGAATTTACTGGGCGAGCAAAAGATTCAATTTTATCCCGCCTCCTACCGCTTTCCGTATCAAGAGGATCACCGAGACCGCTCAAACGTATTGATGCGCGCCGAGGTGTTGAAAGACTTCAACCACCGCAAAACACGCCAGGTGATTGTTACCTACCCTGAAGCTTTAGCCGAAAAAGTAGTTACCAAAAAACACCTCAAGAAAAATACTCTCGACATCAAAGTTGGAGATGAGCTCAGTGTTGACTTTGTGAACGAAGTGCTCTTTGAGTATGAATTTGAACGTGTCGACTTTGTATATCGCCCCGGCCAATTCAGCATCCGCGGTGGCATCTTAGATATTTTCAGCTACGCCTACGAGGAACCTTACCGCATTGAGTTTTTCGGTGAAGAGGTGGACTCCATCCGTAATTTCGATCCCGTCTCTCAACTTTCAACGAGAAAAGTAACGCGCCTTGAAGTCATTCCAAATGTGGAGGAACGCATCCTGCGCGAAGAGCGCGCTTCCTTCATGGATTATCTTCCATCCGACACCATTCTTTGGCTCAAGAATTTTGAAATCACAGCACAGAAAATCGGCGATGAGTACGAAAAGGCGAAAACGATTTTTAATAAGCTTGAGAATTCAGATGTTCAGCTTGCTCCCAGTGAGCTTTACCTTACGGAATCCGGCTTTAAGGATTCCGCCATTCCATATAAAGTGGTTGAATGGGGGATAAAACGCCACTTCGCAGGTGCCACCATCATCGATTTCAACCAGCAGCCTCAGCAGAACTTCAACAAAGATTTTAATCTGCTTTTCACAGTGCTTAGCAAGAGCATTCAAGATGGATATGAAAATGTAGTCGCAGCCTCCAGTGCGCGTCAAGTAGAACGATTGCACCGCATTTTCGATGACCTCGGAAAGCAGGCTGACTTTCGTTCCATACTGCTTCCTTTTCACGAGGGCTTTATCGATCACGACAGCAAAACACTGGTGCTTACCGATCACCAAATCTTCAATCGCTATCAGCGTTTTAAGCTCAAGAAAGGCTTCCAGAAAAACGAACAAGCACTCACGATAAAGGAGCTCACGAATCTTCGAAAGGGCGACTATGTCACGCACATAGATCATGGCATTGGAAGCTTTGACGGGCTGGAGAAAATTGATGTAAACGGAAAAGAGCAAGAGGCCATTCGGCTGATCTATTCGGGAGGAGATATTCTGTACGTGAGCATCCACTCACTGCACCGAATAGCCAAATTCTCCAGCAAGGAAGGCATGGTTCCCAAAATCAACAAATTGGGTTCACCTGCTTGGAAAAAACTCAAAGCCAAAACCAAGTCGAAGGTTAAGCAAATCGCCTACGACCTCATCAAACTCTACGCAAAACGAAAGGAACAAAAAGGCTTTGCCTTTAAGCCTGATACTTACTTGCAGCATGAGCTCGAAGCTTCGTTCATTTACGAAGACACGCCCGATCAGGAGAAAACCACAAAGGCTGTGAAAGAAGACATGGAGCTCGAAAGTCCCATGGATCGACTGGTGTGTGGAGATGTAGGATTTGGTAAAACTGAAATTGCCATTCGCGCTGCATTTAAGGCCGCTACAGATGGCAAGCAAGTCGCGGTTCTAGCTCCAACAACCATTTTGACCTACCAACATTTCAAGACCTTTCAAGAGCGCCTTTCTGAGTTGCCCGTTACGGTAGATTACATCAATCGTTTCAAAACGCTGAAGGAGCAAAAGGAGAGCATCAAGGCATTGACGGAAGGAAAGGTCAACATCATGATTGGCACACACCGACTGGTCAGCAAGGATGTCAAATTCAAAGACCTTGGCTTGCTCATCATCGACGAAGAACAAAAGTTTGGAGTTGGAGTAAAGGACAAGCTCAAAACCATTCGTGCGAATGTTGACACCTTGACGCTAACCGCAACACCTATACCTCGAACACTGCAATTCTCCTTGATGGGAGCTCGTGATTTGAGCATAATTCAAACAGCGCCTCCAAATCGAATTCCCGTTACTACAGAGATCACCTCTTTCAACGAAGCCCAAATTAGAGAGGCCATCTATTATGAAACCGACCGAAATGGGCAAGTGTTTTTTGTGCACAACCGAATTCAAAATATTGCGGAAGTATCCCAGCTGCTGATGAAAATTTGTCCAGACATTACCGTTGGTATTGCCCACGGTCAAATGGAAGGACATGAACTGGAGAAGGCCATGATGGACTTCATCAACCACGAATTTGATGTCCTCATCTCAACTTCGATTATTGAGAGTGGATTGGACATTCCAAATGCGAATACCATCATCATCAATCAAGCGCAAAACTTTGGACTGAGCGACTTGCACCAGATGCGGGGACGCGTAGGAAGGTCGAATAAAAAGGCTTTTTGCTACTTACTGGCTCCACCACTCTCCTCTCTAACGAGAGAAGCGCGTGCCAGACTTAATGCCATCTCACAATTTTCAGAACTAGGAAGTGGGTTCAACATTGCTATGCGCGATTTAGATATTCGCGGCGCTGGGAATCTACTTGGTGGAGAGCAAACTGGTTTCATCTCGGAAATTGGCTTCGATATGTACCAAAAGATTTTGGAGGAAGCCGTTCACGAAATCAAGCATGAAGAATTTGGAAATCTCTTTGAAAAGGAACTTGCCGAGAAGCAGGAATTCGTCCAGGACACGCAGGTAGATACAGATTTGGAGTTTCTCATTCCTGACACCTACGTAAATAATATTGAAGAGCGTTTAAGCTTGTATAAATCCTTATCGGAGTGTGAGAAGGAAGATGATCTAAGTGCTTTCCACAATGAATTGAAAGATCGCTTTGGCCCAGTTCCAGAGGTCACGGAGCGACTCTTTGATCTGATTCGATTGAGGAGAAAAGCTAAGGAACTTGGCTTTGAAAAAATAGTTCTTAAAAAGCAACGCTTGGTATGCTACTTCATAAATAAGGAAGACAGCCCTTATTTCGAGTCTAATCAGTTTAAGTCTATTCTTCAATACATCAAGCGTTACCCGACTCGAGCCCAAATGAAGCAAAAGAACGATAAGCTCTTGCTTTCATTTGGACAGATCAAATCTTTGAATCGAGCCGTAGAGACTCTCGGAGATATTCACTCCGAACTGAAGGTTTTGGAGGCTCAATCAATTTCTTCTTCGGGCGTTGAAGCCACAGAGTAGAGAAACTTTTACTTCATCTGGAGAAGGCGCAAGCGCCAAATTCAATGGGAAGTACACATTGTCTGGAACGAAAGTGTGACCCACGGCTACTACAAAGCCGAAACCGGCAATACTTAAGTTCGGACCTGCGTCGATCTCAGTTCCATTCGGTCTTCTATAGCCGAACAGCATGCTTACACTCGGCAATAAAACATTCTGTTCAAGTCCGCCAATGAGACCTACAAACTCAATGAGACCTTGATCCCCGTTTTCTAGGGTGAAGTATCGCGATTCAAATTGCCAACCGAACTGAGTAATCACCTGGCCAGTAATATCGAACACTTCCGTCTCAGGCATGGGATCGATGTAGGTAAATCCTATTCGAGGACCATTGAGTTTGATTGCTTTATCCAAGGCTCGTGGCTCGGGGTCACGCTTCTCATAGCCCAGGTTTATCACGAAATTTGACCTTGATAAGGGAACTACCGGCTCAATTTGCTTCTTCTGCTAAACCAAGTATTGAAGCTTCTCCCGTTCTTCAACTAAGGTTAAAACGCCATTGCGCATTTCATAATTCTTACCGTCAACTAAATGCAATCGAGAGATTCCGTTTAGGTTAACAGCGTGCTTTTGCACCATCAGCTTCCCCATGGAGCGTGAATACTAAATTTGAGTTGGATATTTCTTGTATTTCGACAAGCTCCTGACCGTCACTTTTGTAATAGATGGTGTCTTGAGCTTGAGCACTATGAAATAGAATCGAACAAATGATGGATGTAAATTGGAATACTTTCATGATGAATTAATTTTCACCAAAGGTTGATCAGGTGCTTCTCCTGAGCAGGCTATTAGCGGAATGTAAGTATCCCGATAAGCATATTCCGCTACTCCCCCTCTATCCAATTCCACCTCACTCCCCGGTAAACTCCCCTTCATGGAACCCGAGCGTCAGCCACGGCCGGGTCGACGATCTCGCTGAAACCTGGAGCTGCGCTAGGATCATTGAATCCTACCAAAGGCGAGAAGGGAGGCAGGAAGTTGAAAAGGTTTACTACACCTCCGTAGACCTCTAACTTGGCCTTTACAAAAACCTTTGTGATTTGGACATTCTGAAGCAGGAAAGGCTGAGATAATTGTGGCCTTGCAACGGTAGATAAACTTCCGTCGGGCAAGTTGTCAAACACTTCCGGAAGATGCATTGGACCGTTAATTCTCGAAGTGGCGGCGAAAGTGATTTCTTGTTTCTTAAGTCGATAATTTAAACTCAAGGTTCCCGACCATTTGCTTGAGAAATTGATTGGCGTTTTCACCATTCTCCTATTTTGTTCTTCTTGAGAAAATGCTTCAAGAACGTTCAAGCCCAACTGGTAGCTGAATGGGAATTCAAATTCTTGACTAAAGGTGAAACTCACACCTTGCGATATGGTTTGTCCTTTCCCGTTTGCGTAGATGATTTTTCCGGCCTCGGAATAATCGGGTAGAATCTTGTTCGTGAAATGTGTATAGAAGCCAGATAAATCAAAAGAACCGGCACTCTTGCCAATATTGACCACCCTGTTTACACTAGAGCTAAACGAATAGGATTGTTCAGGCTTGAGCTGTTCTTCAATCACTACTTCTCTCTGACCCGTCACAAAGGCATGATCTTCCGCAAATAGATTTACCACCTTAAAACCAGTTCCTAGATTAACTCGCCAGTTCGTCCATTTTCCTGTTTTCAACTTAGCACTCAATCGAGGGCTTGGTATAAAACCATGTGAAGTGTAATGATCCAGTCGCATACCGCTGAGAAGGGTCAAACGATCTGATAGGAGCCATTCATCTTGAATAAATACGCCAGGAATTAGTTGCAAATCCGCTGCATCAACAACCTCTGAGCCTTCTAGCCTGCTTGTGGCCATAGTATTATCGTTGTAAAACTGATAGCGGAAACTCAGGCCGGATGTGAGCTGATGCTTATTGACTCTTTCTTCCCAGGTGAGACGACCAAAGCCTACATCTTGAAGAGCTTCGTATCCGTCGCTGCCATAATAGGAATCTTGGATGTGCGTGCTGAAGGAATAATCAAGCCGCATCTTCGCTTTGGTTGGTAAGTCGTAGTGACCAAATATTTCAAGTCGTTCGGTTAAAATACTCTCCCCGTAAATACTGTCATTACCCCTGAGGCTTCTGTAAGCTCGATCGTTCAAATAATCCTCCACCCCATTCCTTCGGTCCTCATAAAAACCTTTTAGGTTAATCACGAATTTTTTTCCGTCTTTCAAATCATAGTTCCACTTGGAAAAAACTCCGACGCGATCGAGGTTGATCATATCTCCAAAACCGTCTTCATTCAGGTCATCGAAATCGTTTATGTAACCGTAATTCAAACCCGTAAAGTGAGTCCACTTTCCACTTTTCCCAGCAACGGCAACATTTCCGAAGGATTCCAGATGAGAGGTCAACATGACGTCGGCGGAAAAGTCTGGCTGTTTAGAAGGATCTTTTGTAATGATATCGATTACGCCCGCCATGGCCTCAGATCCATATAGCGTTGAGTTTGGGCCTTTAATTACTTCATAACGCTCAATCATTTGAATTGGGATGCCGTTCAGTCCATAAACGGAGGCTAGGTTTCCATACATTGGAGATCCATCGATCAATACGGCCGAATAATTTCCGGGCAGTCCATTAATGCTGATGGAATTGGTGTAACATACTCCGCAAGCAAGAACCTCTTGCACTCCATTTAACATCGTAAGACTTTCCATCAGGTTCGTTGGAGCCATGCTCTTGAGCAATTTTTTGGTGTTCACCACCTCAACTCGAACAGGAGAATTCTTTAAGTGCACCGGGCGCAAGGTTCCACTGACTACAATTTCGTTCAGCCCTAAACTGGTTGGAGCGAGTTTAACATAGCCTAGATCAACATTCGAATTCCCAACTTCTACTTCAAGGCTGTCGGTTTTATATCCAACACAAGAAAAGTAGAGGCGATAGGTTCCTGGCTTTAGGTCGCGAAGAATGAATTTACCATAGTAACCTGTGGAGACTCCGAGTTGCGTTCCCACAATCCCGACGCTCGCGAAAGGCACTGGGCTTCTATTGTCGAGAAGTTGCCCGACCACATCCTGAGCTCCAGAGAAGAGCCCGAAGCTTAGGAATAGAATTGTAATAATAGCGCGCACTCTTAGAATATATTCCACAAATTTAGAATAATCTAAGAATATTTTTAGTCTTGTCTAAAAATATATTTTGGAGACTCTAAAATCAGTAAGCGATGGTAAAGTATTCATCATCGATTGGCGGCAATTGCTCCATTTGGAGTTCATCGATGTTTGCCATAGCTAGATCATCCTCTGCCCATTGAATCATCTGAAGACAATCAGCTAATTTTCCTTCAACCTCCATCACAACACTCCCATCTTCCATATTTTTCACCCATCCATTTAAGCTATGCTTCACAGCCATGTCTTGAGTGCTCTTACGAAACCATACACCTTGTACCTTACCTAGCACACGTATTCGAAATCGATAATCTAGCTTTTCCATAGGAATCAATTGAGCTGAAAATTAACCAATTGAGCGAACCGAATGCCGACTACATTTGTGTACCTCTAACGAAAAATAGATCATGAAAAAAATTCAAAACACTTTATTGATTGCGCTGGTATTCTTTGCAAGCTCAACATTTGCACAGGAACTTCCCATGCCCAGTCCAACCTCTACCCTTACACAGCGTATCGGACTTACCGATATTAGCATTACATATTCTCGTCCAAGTATGCGAGGTCGCCTAATTTGGGGTGAATTGGTTCCGATGAACAAGATGTGGAGAACAGGAGCCAACAAGGCAACAAAAATGAGCTTCTCCAACGATGTCAACATTCTTGAACAACCACTTCCAGCAGGTGAATACTCCATTTTCACCATCCCTATGGACGGAACTTGGAAGGTCATCTTCAACAGTGATCTCGAATTGTGGGGAACTGGAAACTATGATTCTCTCAAAGACGTACTTCGAGTTGAAGTTCCAGTTGACGTGAATCCAATGCCTGTTGAGACCATGACTTTTTCTTTCGACAACATCACAGTTGATGGCGGCGTTCTCTATTTGAGATGGGCTGAATTGAAGATTCCAATCGTTATTTCAGTTGACGACCATCAAGTAGCTATGCGTAACATCAAAAAAGCCATCGCGGAAAACGAAAAGAATGAGTACGGTCCATACATCAATGCAGCCAACTACCTAAATGGTAAAGGCATGAATAAGAAGGCTATTGAAATGGGTGAAAAAGGAGTCGAGGTTAGCGACTACTGGTATGCTCATTGGAGCTTGGCAAAGATTTATGCCGACGCCAAACGATGGGATGATGCCATAACTTCCGCTGGACTTGCCAAAACTAAGGGCATGGAAGTGTATAAAGAAAAGGGACGCGATTTTAGCCCTTATGCAGCAGATATCAATACGA
Organism: uncultured Flavobacteriales bacterium; assembly: GCA_963968755.1. GTDB lineage: Bacteria > Bacteroidota > Bacteroidia > Flavobacteriales_G > Salibacteraceae > UBA4419. The sequence goes on along the minus strand of CAXAIH010000002.1, from coordinate 8,744 downwards.
AAACGTCTGAATGGAAAGGCCGAAAAAAAGCCGGTAACTAAGGAATTTTACTCCAAAAAAAAGCCCCTAGCGTAATGCTTAGGGGCTTTTTTTTTGCTTGGGATTTTCTATTCAGTAACCGCTGCTTCTGCAGGAACGTCACCAATATGTTTGTTGAGAAAGGCTTCCATTGATCTGTAAAAATCAAAGCGGTTTTCTTCATTTCTAAAACCATGACCTTCGTTATCCTTAACAAGGTATTCAACCTCAACTCCTCTATTTTTCATGGCTTCAACCATTTGGTCTGCCTCTGATTTTTTCACGCGAGGGTCATTGGCGCCCTGCGCGATGAAGAGTGGAGCGGTGATTTTGTCCGCATTTAAAGAAGGTGAATACGCGGCAAGCATTGCACTATCTTGCTCTGGGTGACCAACCATCTCATAAAGCATTTCTAAATATTGTGTCCAATATGGAGGAATAGTTTCCATAAAAGTGAAGAGGTTAGAGACACCAACATAATCAACTCCGCAGGCATATAAATCTGGCGTATAGGTTAAGCCCGCAAGCGTAGCATAGCCACCGTAGCTACCTCCATAAATCGCAATGCGATCTGGATCTGCAATCCCTTGGTCGATGAGCCACTTAGCACCATCACTCACATCGTCTTGCATCGCTTGACCCCATTGTTTGAAGGATGCTTCCCAGAATGCTCTTCCAAATCCCACCGAACCTCGATAGTTCATCTGAAGCACAGCAAATCCGCGGTTTGCGAGAAACTGAACCTCTTTGTTGTACCCCCAATAATCTCGGGCCCATGGTCCGCCATGAACATTAACCACTACTGACAAATTCTTTGCTTCTTTCCCAATAGGAAGCGTTAGGTATGCGCGAATTTTTAAGCCATCTCGCGACTGATAGCTCATTGGTTGCATCTCTGCCATTTCATCCTCTTGAATCCACGGACTTACTTCTTCCAATTTCTCCAAACGATCTTCAGAAATGTCATAGAAGTAGTAAGCACCTAGGGAACGATCACTGTAGGTTCTTACGATCAATTTCGTTTCGTCCTTGCTGCTTCCACTAATTCCAATTTCGTATCCGCCAAGCTTCGCCTCAAGTTTCTTATACCAGGCTTCGGTATCCTTGTCAAAAAAGCTACGCTCACGCTTATCAATTGTGTAGCTAACTGAGGTAAGAACTTTTCTCTTCCCAGAGTAAGAAAGGTTGCTTACGTCGACTTCAGGATGCTCAAAGATGATTTCTCCTAGTTCCTTCTTTGCTACATCATAAATGCGAATGGCACTTTTATCACGACCTATATTTGACGTTACATACAAGTTCTTATTGTCGAATGTGAAGTAGAGTGGGTCAAGTGTTTCTTTAAAATTACTCGTGAATAGTACTTCCCATTCTGCATCTTCTGTTTCGCGATACATCAAACTGTTGTTTACTCCATCAGTAGTAGAAGCAACACGTAGTTTTCCTTCGTGGTCTGTCATCCATCCCGAGATATTTCCTGGGTTTTCAGCTAACATGACGAGCTCACCTGTTTGAACATTGAGGCGGTAAGGATCATAGATACGTTGATCACGTTTGTTTAATCCTACCAGTACAAAATCCTCTTGATCTTCAAGGTCGTCGATGAGTTGCGTTCTCACACTATCAAAAGCCGTTAGCGCCTGTGGGTTACTCCCATCGATGTTTACGCCGTAAAGAGCGAAATTTTCATCTCCTCCATTATCCTTGAGGTAAAGCACACGTTCGTTGCTAACCCATGTGTAACCAGCAATATCTCTATCCGTAACGTCCGTAATTCTGTTGGATTCAGTGTTTCCAATTTTTTGAACGAATACATTCATCCGACTCTCATATGGAGCCATAAACGAGTAGTACATTCCGTCGGGTGAAATCTGATAACTTGATTTATCAGGATTCTTGAAAAAGTCCTCCAATGGAATTTCACGAACTTCTGTCATAGTTTTTTCTTCTTGGGCACCTTCTTGGTTTTCTTGAAATGAACTAAGGCTCATCCCAATTGCAGACAGTGCAAATAGTAATTTGAACTTCATAAGATCAATTCTTGGTGAGCTGCAAAGTTAAGCAGGCAGTGGCCTTTTTACCACCCACTCATCAACGAATAGAACCTTTGGTAAATGAGGTTATGCACGTTTAAGTGCAAAGCGGATGTTCACTAAATGGCCGAATAAAAGACCTAAGGCAGCGAAGTAAGACAGCAGACGCATCCAAAGCAAGTCTTCGAAGAGCATCCCCATTAAAAGTGAACCTAGAGAAGTCCATAACAAGGCGTTAATCCAGTTCATTCGGCGGTTGCGCGTGGTTAAGTAGACTGCAGTTGCTGAAATCAAAGCGAAAAAAACATCGAACCATAAATGGTCGAACCAAGACCCAAGCGCGTTGCTTGAAAGAATGATTGCCGGCGGGGTTAAACAATGCACGAGGCACAGAACGGAGCTACAGACTCCAAGATAATCCGCACGTTTAGATATTTCGCTGATTGCCATAAGGATCCCAAAGATACACTTCAAAAGCATTTTGCAACACTGTTGCGCAAAAAAATTTAAGAGCAGTCTGGACAAAGGCCTTCTAAGAGCATATTCGCATATTGAAGTTTATAGCCCGATGGAAGTGCGACATTAGGTATTGACACATGATGTAAGCATTGATTCTTCCCGCAGTTCTTACACAAGAAATGCACGTGTTCATCTTCATGATCACCTTCCTTACAAGAGTCACAAAGCGCATAGGAATTCTCTTCTTGAAGATCCATTACTCGATGAAGGATACCACTTTCCGTAAAGGATTTGAGGGTGCGGTAAACAGTAGCTCGATCGTATTTATCGGCAAGAATTGAGTTCAATTGAGACACACCCAAACTGCGTTTCTCATCCAAGAAATAACTCAACATATCAAGGCGCACCGGTGTTGACCGCAATGCATGGTCCTTCAATAAATGCTCAGCGTGACTCATCCAACAAAGATACTTTAACGAAGCATGTGACGAATTTCTGAGAGCATCATTGCTGTAGCGCCCCAAATTGTGTGTTCACCTAAAACGAAAGCCTTCGTTTTGATTTTGAAACCTTGTGTTCCAGCTAAGACTTCGGTATCAACCAAATGGCGGTCGTCCAAAAGATCCGGCAATTCGAATTCAAGAACGCGCTCCACCTCTACCTCATCTGCAACAAAGTCTGGCCGCGCATCCAAAGCAGCTACAAAAGGCTGCACGAAAAAATTACTTGGCGGAATGTACAAAGGAGAGAGCTCACCTAATACTTTACTTCGATCTACTTCTACTCCAACTTCTTCTCGAGTTTCTCTGATGGCCGTCTGCATCAAATCATCGTCCTCCTCTTCGCGTTTTCCGCCTGGAAAGCCAATTTGACTAGAGTGAACCCCCGGATATGACTTGCGCTCAATGAAACATATAGAGGTGCTCGAACCACGGGGATAAGCCATCGCCAGCACGGCAGAGTATCGCGGGTTTTCGGCTTTTTCCATCGCTTCCTTCAAGTTATGGCGTCCCAAAGGTGCGAGCTCTAACTGAGCTGATTCACCTGGTAAGCCATCCGCTATGGAGCTGCTTATTTTAAGAAGGAAGTCGTCGAAATGCACGTAAGACTTAGGCCATTTCCATGTACTCCTCAATTGGAGGACAGATGCAAACCAAATTACGATCGCCGTAGGCATTGTCGACTCGAGCTACTGGGGCCCAATATTTATTTTGAACCACCCAATCCAATGGGTAAGCCGCTTTCTTGCGACTGTATCCATGATTCCAGTCATCTGAAATCAATAATTCTGCCTCGTGTGGTGCGTTTTTCAAAACGTTATCTTCTCTATCCTGCTCTTCGCGCTCAATTTCAGATATCTCCTCACGAATGCTCAACATTGCATCGCAGAAGCGATCTAGTTCCGCTTGAGACTCGCTTTCGGTCGGCTCAATCATCATCGTTCCAGCTACTGGGAAAGAAACAGTAGGTGCGTGGAAGCCATAATCGATTAATCTTTTTGCGATGTCTTCAACCTCAATACCGGAAGTTTTCTTGAAAGGGCGGCAGTCGATAATCATTTCATGGGCCACCTTCCCTTGAACTCCTCTATATAGCACATCGAATTTACTTTCAAGTCGACCAGCAATGTAGTTGGCATTTAGAATAGCCATTTCAGTTGAAGATCGAACACCGTCCCATCCCAACATCCGGATGTATCCGTAGCTGATCAGCAAAATGAGTGCTGAACCCCAAGGTGCAGCAGATACAGCTCCATTGGTGTTAAGCTCTATAACTTCGTGGCCCGGAAGGAATGGTACAAGATGTTTAGCAACACCAATTGGCCCAACACCTGGTCCTCCACCGCCGTGTGGAATAGCAAAGGTTTTATGCAAGTTTAAGTGGCATACATCTGCTCCAATACTTCCAGGGCTTGTGAGCCCCACCTGAGCATTCATATTCGCACCATCCATATATACTTGACCACCATGTTCGTGAATGATCGAGGTAATTTCTTTGATGTCAGTTTCAAATACACCATGAGTGGATGGGTAGGTAACCATAAGAGCTGCAAGCTCGTTGCTGTGCTCTTCCGCCTTAGCTCTTAGATCGTCTACATCGATGTTTCCATCTTCATCTGTTTTGGTTACAACCACTTTCATACCTGCCATTACGGCCGAAGCTGGATTGGTCCCGTGTGCCGATGCAGGTATTAAGGCGATGTTCCGTTGCGTGTCGCCGTTGTTTAAGTGAAATTCCCGAATAACCATAAGACCGGCATACTCACCTTGAGCTCCAGAATTTGGTTGAAACGACATGGCAGCGAATCCTGTTATTTCACTCAACCATTTGTCCAAGTTGGAAATCATCTCATGATATCCTTCTGCTTGATTCAATGGAACGAAAGGGTGAAGTCCTGCAAAAGCTGGATTACTAATTGGGTACAACTCGCTCGCGGCATTTAATTTCATGGTGCAAGAGCCCAAAGAAATCATTGATCTTGTGAGAGAAATATCCTTGTTCTCTAAGCTCTTCAAGTAGCGCATCATATCACTTTCACTGTGATACTGAGAGAATACTGGGTGTGTCATGAATTCTGAAGAACGCTCAAAATCCACCAGCGAATTATTTCCTTTTTCAGAATCATATTGAAGTGCTGGCTTCCCTGTAAAGGCAGCGAACACATTCAACACACTGATCAGCTCATCTTCCGTATGCGACTCGTCGAGACTAATTCCAACTGAAATATCATCGATGTAACGAAGGTTTATTTCAGCCTCCTCCGCCATTTCTCTGAGCTTACCTATGTCACCATTCACTTGAATTCGTAATGAATCGAATTGGTTTTGGTTCATATTCTCAAAGCCAAGACTTGACAACTGAGAAGAGAGAGCAGTTGCTTTAAGGTGAACAGACATAGCTATTTCACGGATCCCTTCTGGGCCGTGATAAACTGCATAAGCCCCAGCCATGATGGCCAATAGCGCTTGGGCTGTGCAAATATTAGATGTTGCCCGTTCTCTTTTGATGTGTTGTTCTCTAGTCTGAAGAGCCATTCGTAGAGCCTTCTTTCCTCTTCGGTCTTGTGAAACTCCGATAATTCTACCCGGAATGAAGCGTTTATATTTTTCGCGCGTTGCAAAGAATGCAGCGTGAGGACCACCGTATCCCATAGGCACTCCAAAACGTTGACTGTTCCCAACTACCACATCTGCACCCCAATCACCGGGAGGGCTCAGCAATGCGAGGCTCAGCAAGTCGGCACACACAACTAAGCCAATGCTCAATTCTGTACATGAATTAGAAAAAGCTTTATGATCCTTTACCTCCCCGAAAGAATCTGGGTATTGAAGCATAGCTCCGAAGTAACTTTCATCAAGCTGTACCTCTTGCACTTTACCAAAAACGATGACAATTCCGAGAGGAATAGCGCGTGTTTTTATCACGTCCAAGGTTTGGGGATAAATATCCTCATCGATGAAGAATTTCTTCACCTCTGCTTTCACTTGAGCTCGCTCTCTGGCATGGTAAAACATAATCATTCCCTCACTGGCTGCGGTAGCTTCATCCAACAATGAAGCATTGGCTAATTCCATTCCAGTAAGGTCGCTCACCATGGTCTGAAAGTTCAGTAAACCCTCCAAACGTCCTTGTGATATTTCTGCTTGGTAGGGCGTATAGGCCGTATACCATCCTGGGTTTTCAAGAATATTTCTCTTAATGACAGAAGGAGTTAGCGTTCCCGAATACCCCATCCCAATGAAGTTGGTGTACACTTTATTCTTGGCAGCCAATTCATCGATATGAGCCAAGTACTCAGATTCTGATTGGGCATCTGGCACATCTAGTTCACGATTTAAGCGAATGCTATCTGGGATGGTTTGAGAGATCAACTCTTTGAGGCTTCCTGCGCCAATCTTTTGTAACATATCCTGCTCTTCTGAGCTTCCTGTACCTATGTGTCTGTCTGAGAATTTTTTCATGAACATTCTGATTTATAATCTTACAAACAAGAGTGGTCAAATATAGTTGAAAGTGATCCTTTTTTAGCATCTACCAAACTTCCCTAAAGCAGCTGAATATCAGGTAAATAACGAAAGGTTGTAGCCGCACAATTTATCTTATACTTTTGCGGACGACCCAATTACAATGAAAACACGATTTCTTTTTGCCTTAGCCTTAGTTTTCGCTTGCCTCTCCTCCATAGCTCAGGATCAAATAATTCTTAGAAATGGCACCAGTCTTGAATGCCGAGTTATTTCTGCTGGAGACTACGAAATCAAATATGAAGTCACAAAGAAGAGTGGTAAGAAAAAGCAGCGCTACATCGAGCGTGAAATGGTTTTTTCGGTAATGAAGGAAGGTGGCACTGAGCAAGTCCTTTATAAGAAAGATGAAGCCAAAGGAGACTACTTTGAAGTGGACCAAATGCGAAAATTCATCTATGGTGCTCAAGACGCTCGGGAACAATACAAGGCGCGGCTTCCACTCCTCATCGGTTTGGGCCTCGGAACTACAGGTGGGGTTGTAGCTGGGGGTTCGCTATTGTTTGTGACCGTTCCTTTTATCTCAACCATCATTGCAGTTATTCCTCCGCTTCTTCCGTACAATCGCTAGGTTCGAAATAAGAATCTAATCAATGACCCTTCTTACGTTCTGGGTTACGAACGGACTGCACGAAGCAAGAAAATCATGCACGCCTTGGTGGGTAGTGTAAGTGGAACAGCCGTTGGCGTTACTGTTCGAAACGTAGTTTCAGAATAGGCTCTCCCCTCGACTTGCTTAAGACGACATTTCAATTTTTAGTTTATAGCAACCTTTACGTCGGCCTCGCCCTTGGGCTTTATACCTTTCATGGCTTTGCAAACCACCTCGAATTACAGGCTGAATACAGTCTGCTCATAGCAAGCTCTTCCAGCTTTTTATACAGCTTTCACGCACTCTTTGGGCTGCGCTACATTCCAGATGAACAACGTTCTCATCGCCATCGTTGGCTCTCCAGAAACCAATCTTACTTGTGGGCATTTACGGTTCTCATAGGCCTTGTATCCGCATTCCAAATTTGGAGGATTCCAAATGTTATCTTAATACTATTACCCGCTTTTGGACTAACCGCCCTTTACGTTCTACCGATTCTTGGAAAGCGCCTGAGGGACCTTAACTATACCAAGGTAATCCTCGTAAGTCTTGTGGTGGTTTATATGTGTAGATATGTTCCCTTGTACTTGAATGGACAAGTGATACCCTCTCCATTCGTGTTGCTTGAATTGATCCTGTGCACTGCCTTCATTTTTCTTCTTACGCTTCCCTTCGACCTTCGAGATCGAGAAGTTGAGAAGAGCCTTAAAACAAGAATTCTTATATACGCATCAGATGCCAAGCAATCCTTTCGGTTGGTGTTCATGGGATTGGGGCTTTGCATGATAGGCATACTCCTTCTTGGATTCCAAAGTCCATCAAGCCTTCAGTGGCGATTATCCGAATTTGCTGCATTGAGTTTCACCTTCTTCGCCCTTGCAGTTCCTGCCACAAACAGAAATGAACTCTTCTATCCTCTCTTCTTTGAGGGACCCTTGCTATTGATGGGTTTATTCAGCCTTTTTCTTGCCATATAATCGGGCACTCAAACAGCTATTTGCGTAGGTGCGCTCGTCTAAGAATTCGAAATAGCCCTTTGCATTGGAGTGATAGTCACACAGCCTTGAAACTGGAATACCCGTGAGTATTCGAAAGCCCTTATACAGAATCCACAGATACGTGCGAAACAGCCCGCTCTTCTTAGCTGGATTAAAATCCAGGATCAGAAGCTCTTGACCATAGGTCATATTCAAGTCTAGGCATTTCAGCAGTTTCTGGTGATCTTCTTGGCTGTACATATTAAATACAAAAGGCAAAAAAACAAGCTGTCCTTTTCCAATTGAACTTTCGTCGCCTTGCACAAACTCAATCTTATCATCAGCCAAATGATTCTTGGCTCTCGCGAGCATATTCGGTGAAAGGTCGATGAGGCGTACAGTTTCAAACTGAGAACAAATCTCCTTTAATCCCGTTCCATCACCCGCACCTAGAACTTCAATGCTCGAGGCCTGCCGATCCTTAATGCTCTTACCTATGCTTTGATTTATGTATCCAAAACCAAGAAGCCCAGCGAAGAACGAATAAAAGCTCGCACTCCGATTCATCCCATTCTCTATTGATTGCTTCATTGAAATGAAATTCATAAGCGCTATTTTCGCATTCCTTGAAGTACAAATG
>CAXAIH010000001.1:0-26345 GCA_963968755.1 uncultured Flavobacteriales bacterium | reverse complement strand
CTAGTTTTGCAATATCCTCAGGTTTTGGTGAAGTAAAAGGGTGATGCATTGCATGAACAGCTCCTGAGTCTTCATCTTTTTCCAGAAGGGGAAAGTCTACCACCCATAGAGGTACATATACTTTTGGATCGCGTAATCCCATTCTTTCGCCCATTTCAAGGCGGAGCTCACTCATGGCTTTTCGCGTCAAACGGTCATCTCCGGAAAGTATGAGGATCAAATCACCAGCAGTTGCAGCGCAATTTTCAGCAATTTCAGCCAGCTGTTCTTGGCTGTAAAACTTGTCCACAGACGATTTAAAATTTCCGTCAGGATTACACTTCACATAGACCATCCCGCGCATGCCGATTTGAGGTCGTTTAACCCATTCAGTTAAAGCATCGAGTTGTTTCCTGCTGTATTCCGCTTGTCCTTGAGCGCATATGCCCAGAACAGATTCGGCATCATCAAAAACTTTAAACCCTTTGCCTTGGGTGTTCGCGTTCAAGTTCTGAATCTCCATTCCAAAGCGAAGATCTGGCTTGTCGTTTCCGTATCTCTCCATAGCTTCAGCGTAATTCATACGCGGGAAATATGGAAGCTTAATTCCTTTGAGCTCGCTGAAGAGGTGTTTCATGAGGCTTTCAAATAAGGCGAGTACGTCATCACGTTCCACGAAAGCCATTTCACAATCGATCTGTGTAAACTCGGGTTGGCGGTCTGCACGCAAATCTTCATCCCTGAAGCATCTTACAATCTGGAAGTACCGATCGTATCCACTGATCATCAGCAACTGCTTGAAGGTTTGCGGAGATTGAGGAAGCGCATAGTATTGCCCTTCATTCATTCTTGAAGGAACCACAAAATCACGTGCACCTTCAGGTGTCGATTTAATGAGGTAGGGAGTTTCAATTTCTAAAAAGTCCGTTGAACTCAAATAGGTTCTTACAGCTAATGCGAGTCGATGTCGTAATGCAATATTTTCTTGAAGTGGTGCTCTTCGAAGGTCTAAAAAGCGGTACTGCATTCGAAGTTCCTCTCCACCGTCAGAATCTGTTTCTATAGTAAAAGGAGGAAGTTCAGAAGGATTCAATACCTGAAGGGATGAAACCTCAATTTCAATGTCTCCGGTCGACATTTGATCATTCTTGTTGCTGCGCCCAATTACCTTTCCTTCCACTTGAAGGACAAACTCTCTTCCCAATTTGCGCGCTTCTTCACAAAGTGCAGGATTGGATTCCATATTAAAGGCAAGTTGAGTGATTCCGTAGCGATCTCGTAAATCGACGAAGGTCATTCCACCAAGATCTCTTGACCGCTGAAGCCAGCCGCTTAATTGAACTTGTTCACCAATATTTTCTGACCGAAGTTCACCGCAATTGTGTGTTCGAAACATGCTGTATAATTGAGTCGCGAATTTAGTAAGAATGACGAGCCTTTAACGCGTATCATCATAGATATCAATGTCTAAATTCGCATCATGATTGAGCCCTATTCTCACGAACACTTCATGAAACAAGCCTTAATGGAGGCCAAGGCGGCTTTTGCAGAAGATGAGGTTCCTGTTGGTGCAGTTGTAGTGGCGAACAATAGAATCATAGCACGGGCTCATAACCTAACCGAGCGACTGAATGATGTAACTGCTCATGCTGAAATGCAGGCGATTACCTCGGCCGCAGATTTTATGGGAGGGAAGTTTCTCGATAACTGCCGTTTGTATGTCACGCTCGAGCCTTGCGTTATGTGCGCGGGAGCCATTCATTGGGCGCGCTTCTCGGAAGTTATTTTTGGAGCTTCAGATCCTAAAAAGGGATTCACATTACTTGAAAAGAATGTGTTTCATCCCAAAACAAAAGTGCTACGCGGAGTAATGGAGGAAGAATGCTCTTCCATCTTAAAGGAATTTTTCTCAAAGAAGCGCTCTTAGTCTTTCAGTAGATTTCTCAAATAAACCTTCTGAAAGCATCTGTTTAGGGCTAAATCTGTCAGTTGTTCAAGCTTGCTATCCATCAAGGCAGGCTGGCTTTCTGATTCCTTTAAGTCAATCTGATAGCAGATGTGCATGAGTTGATTTCGGCTCAACTTCAAGAGTTCCATTTGGATAGGACGAACGAGCTCCTCATAGAGTAGCATGCATGCCTTCGGCCGATGGAGAGAATGCGAAAGACGAAGGTCTTTTTCCAATTGAAGGCATACTTGTTCAACAAGCTCTTTTTCGGTCAGTTTAAGTTCTGACAGTGCCTTGATTTGGAGATTCACGATTGTGCATATTTGTGCTATGCTCAAAGGTAGCCTAGCCGTTGTGTTTTTTCTGATCAGTCAGTGTCTTTTCAGCCAATTGACGGTGAAGGGAAACCTGCAAGATTCTGAAACTAAGGAGCCCTTGGCCTACGCTAGTGTGTATTTCCAAAAGAGTTTTCAGGGAAGTTTGAGCAACCTGGAAGGGGATTTTGAAGTCAGCTCTGATTCAGTTTATAGCAACGACACATTGGTGCTTAGTCTGATTGGTTACGAAGCCCTCAAGGTTCCTATTTCTGACATTCAATCTCCCGCTCGTTTCAAGATGAGATCTAAGTCCTACGAGCTTGGAGAGGTTGTGATTCTGCCTAAGCCTGCAGAGTATTACGTTATGAAAGTGGCGGAGAACATTCCAAAGAATTATGGCAACTCAGCCTTCAACAGTCAGGTATATTACCGAGAACTTCTAAAAGAGAATGGTGAGTTCAGTCATTTCATCGAAGCGATACTTGGTGCTTACAATAAGGGCTATGGAGACACTATAGATTCGAATCAGTTGAGTATTTTTACCTCTAAGGTTTTTGAAGACATCGCTGACATTCAATTCATGCGCAAGCAAATTGACAAGAGAGAGCTGAAGGCACGGAAGAAGGCGAAGAAGAAAGGCGAAGAATTCGATGAGGACAAAGAAGGCTTCTCCATCAATTTGGGGAACCCAATATTCCTTTTCAATTACAATATGCTGCGTATTAGAGGTTCCTTTTTCGATCCGGAAAAAATCAAAAAGTATGAGTTTAAAATCGACGGAGTCATTAATTCTGGTGACGATAAGCTACTAGTTATTTCGTTCGATCAGAGAGCAAATGTGAAAGATGCCCTCTTCAAAGGTAAAATGTATTTGGAGGAGAAGAGTTTGGCGGTGGTCTCTGTTGAGTATTCCTACAGTGAAAGGGGAAAAAAGTATTTGATTCCAACAACTGCCGAGGCAGCGATGTGGGTAATGGGTATTAAGGTGGAAGGTCCATACCTGGATGTTACCATTCGCTCCAAGAAACAAGGCGACCGATGGGTGCTGAGCGACGTGCTTGTTAGCGCTAGTGCAAAATTGGAGAAGCGCCATCTTTTCTCTGAAAATGAACGCTCGAAGTTTGAAGCTGAGATATTTTTTTCCGTCTTAGAGCATGATTTTGAGAAAGCAGAACGGTTTAAAGCTGAAGACTTGGTTACGATTAAGCCTGCCTTTAAACGACAACTGAAACATGAGCCCGATCATCCTCTTTGGCAGAAGTACACCTTAATAAAGCCTGAGAGATTCCTAGAGAAATTCTAGTCTAAACTGCCTTGACAAGAAGAGCCTGCGCCTGCAGTGCATCCAAAACAATGGGCCTCAGTTCGAATGAGCCGGTTCTCAAGTGCGTGTGAATCAAATTGATCCAAGGTGCCTCCGTTTTGGATAGGTATTTCCAACATCTGATTAAAGTCGCAATCGTACAAGTTCCCTTCCCAATCAACGGAAATGGTTTCTTGACACATTAACCCGCTTAGCGTAGATGGATTAAAGGACTCTATGAGTTTACCCATGTACTCTTCTAAACGATCGCTCGCAAGGAGAAAGTCAAGGAAGCGACTGATGGGCATATTGGTGATGGTGAAAAGCTTATTGAAGGACAAACCGAAGTCCGATTTTAAGTTGCGCTTATAATCAGCTTCAAGGGCGGCTTGGACTCCAGGAAGGCTCGCACCCGTTGGGTTATAGACTAGATCGAGAATGAGCTCAGGGCTTCGACCATAACCAGCTTCATTTAAAAGTTGAAGTGCTTCAATCGATCGCTCGAACACACCAGCGCCCCTCTGTCCGTCAACATTTTCTTTGGTGTAGCAGGGCAATGATGAAACGATGCGAAGTTTGTTTTCACGAAAAAAAGGGACCAGGCTGCGCGTCGTTTTGTTCTGGACAAGGAATGTCAGGTTCGATCGAACAATGACTTCATCGCAGATTTCCGCAGCGCGCTTTGTAAACCAACGAAAGTGTGGATGCATTTCAGGAGCGCCACCTGTTACGTCGAGGGTTGAAAACCCGTGCGCCTCAAGTATTTCGAGGCATTTCTCTAGATGCGCTTTAGACATCTTTTCGGTGCGATTTGGGCCTGCATCAACATGGCAATGATTGCATGTCTGATTACACATATAGCCCAAATTGACCTGAAGACAAGTTGCACGCTGCGCAACAAGTCCCTCAAAACCGAAGTCGTTAATTTTTTGCTCGAAGGTTTCCTGAGCGTGTTTATCTAGTATGGCTATCTGGGCTGAGCCTTCCATTGAAATGAGTGAAATGCGATATTAGGATTTTTATCGGCCTAAGCTTGTCAGGAATTTGGCAAAGTCAACAAGCTTTTGACCCGTATCTTCGATACATGAAAAATCTTGTTCTTGGAATCTTCATCATGTGCCTAGCATGTTCTAGACTCAGCGCTCAAACCATTGTTGTGAAACCGGAAAGGTGCAAGCTGAGAGTTTAAGGCCCTTTACCCACGACCTCTTCAAGGGGTTCTTGCTCGTCTTTCTCCTAGATATGGGAATAAGTAGCGGGAAGCATTTGAAATCTATGTTCAAGAATGGACTCTACCCCTTTCTGTTCCCGATTTTTATGCCTTTCGTGAATGGCGCACTCGCCTTGTTGATCAGTACTCAGATCACAGATCATATTGGGAACCAATTGATTTTCGCTATTCTAGGGGCAAGTGCATCCTACATTGCCGTTCCGGCTCTGATGAAGCAAGCAGTTCCTCAAGCCAATCCAAGTTTATACTTGCCCATGGCTTTAGAAATAACATTCCCTATCAACGTCATGCTCGGCATTCCATTTTATTATTCCTTGAGCATGCTACTTGCATAATTGGAGGAGGATTCTCTCTTACTTTTGAAGCGAAGCGCCTTAGCTTCTTCAAAATCTGTAAGCCTTGAATCCTGTCTATAAAGCCCTTCTTGAAAAAGCTGCAGATAACAAAGAAGAGAATGAAGCGCTTTTGAAGCGCCTAGAGAACGGGCCGTCGCTCGATAAAGCTTTCCAAGCTGCACATGAGAAGGCATTTGAAAAGATTGATTGCCTTCAATGTGCCAATTGTTGCAAAACAACCTCTCCTATTTTATATCAAAATGACATGGACCGCATTGCGGGTCATATAGCCTTGAGCACAGGAGCGTTCATTCAGAAGTATGTTGAGATGGACGAGGACGGAGATTTCGTTTTCAACCGGACACCTTGCCCATTTTTAGGCAAGGACAATAAATGTGAGGTGTATGAGGTGCGACCTGAAGCCTGTCGAGATTACCCTCACACCAACCGAAAGAACATGATAGATGTTCTAGATATAGCGCTGGTAAACTCATTAATCTGTCCAGCCGGTTCCAAAATCTTATCTGACCTGAAAGAACAGAACTGATCCCCCTCGCTGGCGCGGATATCCTATTCGGGTCAGTGTCAAAAGGATACGATCTGTTGCACAGATTACCTCTTTAGTGGAATATGAAACCCGCACGAATCAGGAGATTCGCGCTAGCAGCACGTACGACTTTCACTTTGTAATATGTAGACAGTATACGTTACTAAAAAAAAGCTTCGTCCAGTTTGTGATTAGGGCTTTGAAGTGGTGCCAGCTGGATTTCCCGCCCGAACGTACAGTTCGGCACGGGCGGGGAACCAGCTGTAGTGCTAGGTGCTTTTTAATCCAACGTCGACCAGCAGCAGATTTGAAATATTTCTCCCGCGTTCTGGCTCGCTCAGTAGATGAGTACGACTCAGTATGAACTACCTCCCACGGTGCAAAGGCCTTGGCTGATTTCACTTTTCCTGCGTTGTGCTGTCTGAGCCTGGCGGCTATATATTCAGTCATACCTTTATAAAGCCGTCCATAACTTTCACTTTGTAATATATAGATAGTATACGCCATAAAAAAAGCCCCAACCAGCTTGTGATTAGGGCTTTGAAGTGGTGCCAGCTGGATTTGAACCAGCGACACACGGATTTTCAGTCCGTTGCTCTACCAACTGAGCTATGGCACCTCCTTGTAATCATTCGGGCGAACCTTCCTGAAATCGGTCGGCAAATCTAAAAATTTTATGATAGCAGAATCTAGTAGGTCACAACTGATTCAATGCCCCTTGGAATCTCTACTTTTGCAGCTGTGAAAAGACTTTGCATCGATGTGGGTAATAGCCGGACCAAGTTTGCATCCTTTTTGGATGGCGAAATTTCCGATTCCTATGCGATAGATTCGATAGATCCGAAAGTGATTAAGAAGGAAATCGATTTAAAACCCTTTAATTCCGCAATCATTGCCTCCGTTTCTTCTGATGTGTCGCACACCTTGGTAGAAGGAAATGACTCCAGCTTGATACCGTTCTCGTTTGACCTCAAACTTCCCATAGAAAATGCATATAAAGCACCTACCTTGGGTCACGATCGTTTTTGTGGCGCTCTTGGCGCATGGGAATATTTTAAAGGTCAAAACACGCTCTCCATCGATTTAGGCAGTTGCATAACCTTCGATTTAGTGGTGGATCAAAAGTTTATCGGAGGAAAAATCTCTCCTGGATTACAAATGCGCCTGGCAGCTATGCACGCCTTTACAGAGCGCCTTCCGCAAATCGATTGGCAATCTTCGCCTGAAGTAGGGAGGGATACAAAAGATTCAATGAGAAGTGGAGCATTTTATGGGATTCTGCATGAACTAAATGAAACGATTAGTCGTTACGGAGGTGCTCATGAAAATCTTCACGCAGCGATCACTGGAGGCGATGCAATGAAATTTGCAGGAGACCTTAAAAATCCCATTTTTGCAGACCCAAATTTAGTGCTACGAGGAATGCACAACATCCTGATTCACAATGAGCTTTAAGCGCTCGGTATCTTTCTTCTTTTTTCTGACAGTTTCAAGCCTTGCGGGTGCGCAAGTTTTGAATGTTTCGCCCTACTCTACTTACGGTATTGGTGATGTGAATTCCAGAGGCTTAATTGCTGCCCGAGGAATGGGTGGTGTGCAAACTGCTTTGTTTCAATTCGATTACTTCAACCCAAAGAATCCTGCAGGAAACGCCTTCTTGACAAAGCCTTTGTTCGACCTTGGAATTCGTGCTCAAAATGTTCGTCTCGACGGCCCTTCTGGAAGTGGGTCTAGCGCTTACAACAACGTAAATCATTTTGCACTTGCCTTTCCTTTTGCGAAGCGTTTTGCTGCAACGGCGATCTTAACACCTCATACAACTCTTGGATACGAGCTTCAAGAAAATCAGGAGTTATCCAATGCAGGTACTGTTGAGACTATTTATGAAGGATTCGGAGGCCTGAACAAAGCCTCGGGAGGATTCTCTGCCCAAATAATTCGAGACACGCTAAATCAATTAAGTCTGGGTGCAAACTTTACCTACTATTTCGGATTTTTTGATCGAACAACTGAAATGCGATTTGTCGATCAACCAAGTTTTCTCAATTCGATAACAGGTGATGATATTACTACTAGAGGGATGAATGGGGAGTATGGCTTGGCCTACCGGAGACGAATAAAATCACAGACCTATTTTTCCCTAGGTGCGAGTTTTGAGCCTCAGCGAAAATTGGCTTCTCAGAAAGTTTCTGCAACCTATATTTTTGTAGCACCCGAATTTACTGGAAATCCTTCAGAGGTTTTTGACACCCTCGTGGCTACTCCAGATACGGGTGAAGTGCTTCAGCCTATGCACTATAGCATTGGGGCGAGCCTCAACATTAATCGGAAGTGGACCTTAGGTTTAGAGTACGACTTTTGGGAATGGAGCAAACTAAAAATCTTAGGCAACAATCCGGCTTTGGCAAATTCATTTTCTATAGGTGCAGGAATAGAATTTTGGCCGGATTACAGAGCTACAACCAACATCTTTAAATCAGGGCGATATCGAGCAGGTTTTCGTTATGGTCAATCACGGGTTATTTTAGATGGTTTGAATTTGAATGAATTTGGCATAAGTTTTGGTTTTGCCTTACCACTGTTAAAGTCACGCTCCTTCTCTTCTTTAAATGTTGCGTTTGAATATGGGCAAAGGGGTTCGGAGAACAAAAACACTTTTAGTGAGTCTTTTACAGGGATAAACATTGGGGTTACTTTGATGCCTAATCAATTTGATAGATGGTTTTACAAAAGAAAAATAGAATGAAAAATCTAATGAAAAGAACTCTAACAGCCGCCTTAAGTCTTGGTATGGGACTTTTCTTTTTTGGATCTGCCAACGCTCAAAAGTATGGAGCGAATCCAGAAGATAGCTTAGAATGCATTAAAAACCTCTCCGTATATTCTGGTTTTTATAAGCACAAATCCTACAAGGATGCGCTTCCATCTTGGAAAGCCGCATGTGCTATTTGCCCAAAGTCTAGTAAGAATCTTTACCTGAGAGGTACAGGTATGTACAAAACCTTTATTCGCGAAAACAAGGCGAATCCAGAACGTGTTGAGCAGCTTCTAGATACCTTGATGTGGATTTATGATCAGCGCATCGAGAATTTCGGCCAAGAAGGTTATGTTCTTGGAAGAAAAGGGACAGACATGTTAAACATTGGTGGCTCTAAGTCATTGGAGGAAGCCTACGAAACACTTATGAAGTCTTTCGAACTTCAAGGTAATAAAACAGAACCTGGAGTTTTGGTGACCCTTTATAAGGCCCAATACAAAATGTACAAAGCCGACAAGGTTAAAAAGGAGGAGTTGCTTGAACTTTACCCGAGGTTGATGGACGTTGTGGATGCAAATCGAACAGCAAAAAAGCCCAAAACGGTTGAGATATATCTGAATGCTGAGGAGAATCTGGCTAAAATGTTTGCACCCGTTGCAGACTGCCCAGATTTAATTCAACTTTTTGAACCTAAATTCACTGAGGATCCGGAAAACATCAAACAAAACAGGAACATCCTTAAATTGATGGATGCTAAGAATTGTGAGGATTCTGACCTATATATCAAAGTAGCCGTAAAGCTAAATGACCAACAGCCTACAGCGGGCTCTGCCTTTAGCGTAGGAAAGTGGTACTTGAAGAAAGCGGAGTACACGAAGGCAATGAGTTATTTTGTTCAAGCTGCAGAATTAGGTGGCGAGGACGCGAAACTTAAGGAAGACGCATACTACCGGGCTGCTGCCTCTGCCTTAGGCGCAAGAAATTACCCGAAGGTTCGTGAGTTAAGCCGCAAGCTTTTGCAAGTGAACCCAAACAATGGTGAAGCATACATATTGATTGGAGATGCCTATTCTGGAAGTTCTAAAACTTGTGGAGAAAATGATTGTGAGAAACGCGCGGGCTACTGGGCTGCATACGATCAGTATTTAAAAGCAAAGTCGGTAGACCCTTCTTTATCTGAAAAGGTTGGCAAGAAGCTAGCGACTGCCAAGACTCAATTTCCTAAGAAGGCCGATTGCTTTTTCTATGGAATTCAGGATGGAGCGAGTTATCAAATAGGTTGCTGGATTGGTGAAACTGCCACCGTCCGCGTTAATGAATAGTCCTCATTGAAACAACTCATCGTCATATCAACAAGCATCATCGTACTATCGGTGATGCTTTTTTCTTGCCAGAATGATAAACAAAGCATAGAGCAAGTAACCTCTGGCGAAGAGTTCCCGGATGAAACAACCTTTGAAGCTGACTTGATGTACAGTGATTCAGCGCAAGTTCAAATTCGAATTATTGCGCCTGAGTTAAATAGATATCAGGGCGAAGAAATCAAAAGTCTTTTTCCAAGGGGGATTGAATTAAGGGTGTACGACAAGGAGGAGAAAATCGTAACCACCTTAACTGCGGAATATGGAGAGCATTACGAAACGCAGAAAAAATTGGACGTCAAGAACAATGTGATTGTAGTAAACGGAGAAGGGGATACCTTGTACACCGAGCACCTTATTTGGAATGAGGTTAACCACACCATTGAATCCGATGAATATGTTAAGATCCTCACGGGAGAAGAGATAATCTACGGAGAGGGTTTGGAAGCGAAGGAGGATTTTTCCAGTTATCGCATTAAGAAGATTAAAGGTACTATTGAATTAAAGGAAGAAAAGGATGAGCAAGTACAATAAGTTCATGGAGATTTTTTGGTTGTTCGTGGCCGTTGCAACCGCAGCATTTGCTGGCTATAAATGGTCTCAAGATCCTGCGGTTTTGAGTGAGAACAGCTTTTTGTTTGTAATGCCATTTGTTGCAGCAGGACTCTGGGCAATGCGCAGATTTGTTCGAAGGAAGCAAGAAGCGAATCAATCGAAACCAGAAGAATAAGTCACAGATTTCTTTTACCTACATTTACTAGGTTGGCCACTCTATGGAAGCGCACCCGGTTCTATTTATTCTCTTTTCACTCATTTTTTCTGCGTTTTTTTCTGGGATGGAAATTGCCTTCGTCTCAGCAAACAAGTTGAAAATTGAGCTGGATAAAAAGGCCGGCTTAATCTCGGCCCGAATCATTTCTAGGTTCAACGAAAACCCTTCGATGTTCATCACCGCCATGTTGATCGGTAACAATGCCGCATTGGTGATTTACGGAATCTCGTTCGCATTTTTATTTGAACCTATATTAATCCAATTCATCGGACAGAACGAAATTCTGTTGCTGCTTGCCCAAACAATACTCTCAACTGCAGTCATTCTCTTGACGGCTGAGTTTTTGCCAAAGACTCTTTTTCGGCTGAATCCGAACGGAATTCTGACCTTCTTCGCCGTACCAACCTTAGTACTCTATTTTCTTTTCTACCCAATCGTATTTCTGGTGAACATGCTCGCGAAAGGACTTTTGAAGTCGGTATTTCGCATTGAGCTCAAGCCCTCTATATTGTCATTTGGCCGGATTGATTTAGACGATTACGTAAAGCGAGGTGCAGAGAGTGTGGAGCGAATGGAGGAGTTGGAGAATGAAGTTCAGATCTTTCACAATGCACTCGATTTTGGAAAAACGAAGGCGAGAGAATGCATGGTGCCTAGGACAGATGTCGTGGCCATTGAAGAGCAGGAATCAGTTGAAACGCTCATCGAATTTTTCGTAGAAACAGGCTTATCGAAGATTTTAGTCTACCGAGAAGACATGGATACTATCATCGGATATGTGCATTCTAATGAGCTTTTGAAGAAACCGAAGAGAATTAAGAACATACTTATTCCTGTGCCATTGGTTCCCGAATCTATGATGGCAAAAGACGTTCTGACCCTTTTGAACAAACAGCAGAAGAGCATCGCTCTCGTTCTTGACGAATATGGAGGCACCTCTGGAATTATTACAGTAGAGGATATTCTTGAAGAAATTGTGGGTGAGATAGAGGATGAACATGACAAGGAAGAGCACATCGTGCGGGAAGAATCAGATGGCTCAATTTTGTTATCAGCACGTCTTGAAATCGATTTCTTAAATGAGGAGTATGATTTGAATCTACCTGATTTTGAGGATTATAGCACGATTGCGGGAATGATTTATCACCACGAGCAAAATATTCCTGAGGCCGGAGAAATTATAGAAATATCCGGTCTGCGCTTCGAAATCATCGATGCAGAGGAGCAAAAAATTGTCTCAGTTAGACTACTTCAGCGAAGTGAATAAATAGGCCTTTCCAGAGGCCCTCTAGTCATTCACTTAAGGTGCAGCAGCCGTCTGCATTTTTACACTAAATTCGCAAGCCAATTTCAAAAACCAAATCGCAGATGGCTGTCATCGGCAAAATCAGAAATAAGTCAGGTCTTCTCTTCGGAGTAATAGGTGCAGCCATGGTGCTGTTCATACTTGGCGATCTACTCAATTCAGGCGGAGGCTTTCTCCAGAACCAAAACAACGTCGGAGAGATTTGGGGTGAAGATATCAGCTACGCTGAGTTCGATGCCCTAGTTCAACAGCGTGTGGCTGGAAACACTGTCAACGAACAGCAACGTGAAAGCATTCGTGACCAAGTTTGGAATTCATTGCTTCAGGAGCGTATCCTACACAAGGAATACGCTCGCTTAGGAATCAATGCAAGTGCTGAAGAAATCCTTTTTGAGATTAAGAATAATCCAAGAAATGAGGTACTAACTCAGTACTTTAGCAACCCTCAAACGGGGAACATATTTGAGCAGTTTGTAGATCCGGCAACTGGTGGTCTAAGCAGTAATGCTGTATTAACCTACATGCAACAGCTTATCAACAGTGGCCAAGATGAGAATTGGGACCCTTTGGAGGAGGCCTTGATCTCAAACCGTAAAGCGAATAAGTACAACAACCTCATTAAATATGGATTGAACGTCACCAACAAAGAGGTAGAGATCAATCATTTGGATGAGAACAGGTCCGTGCGTTTTAAATACGCGATCAGAGATTTTGCCTCGATTCCTAATGAAGAAGTTTCTTACAGCGATGCTGATTTGAAAGCATATTACAATGCGCACAAAAATGAGGCGGAGTATAAGCAAGACGTAACTACTCGTGCTATCTCTTTTGTCAGTTTCCCTGTAACTCCAACACAAGATGACTACAATGTCGTTAAAGATGAACTTGCGTCCTTAACAACTGCATACTTTGAGGCAGAAGACGATACTGGGTTCTTAAATGAATTCAGTGATGTGGCCTTTAATTTCAATATGTACGGGGAAGATGATCTTCCAGAAGGAGTTGATTCCTTAATTTTTGGCGCTGAGATAGGAGCCGTATTTGGGCCTTACGAATGGCGAAATCAACTGCACATCTCCAAAGTGACCAACCGAGTTACGACCGCAGACTCAGTTGAAGCACGGCACATCCTTTTTACTTGGGCAGAGAAAGATTCAGCAGTGGTTCGTGAAAGAGCGGACAGTTTATTTGCTGAGGCAAAAAAAGGGCGAGATTTTGCTAAGTTGGCAGAGAACTTTTCCGAAGATTTCGGTTCTAGCAACAAGGGTGGTGAACTTGGCTGGTTTGGTAGAGGCAGAATGGTCCCACCATTTGAGACTGCCGCCTTCCAAACTGGAAAGGGAGAATTTGTTGTGGTTGAAAGCCAATATGGGGTTCACATTATAAATATCACAGATCGAAGTGCCGATGTCGAAAAAGTTGTTTTAGGTGAAGTGAGCCGTAATGTACTTCCTTCAGAAGCAACATTCGAAGATATTTTCAATCGCGCATCGGAGTTTTCCATCACGAACAATACACTTGAGACCTATAAGGCTAAAGTAGAAGCGGATGAAAGCTTGAAGTTGGAAGAGTTGGATTTCATCAAGGAAGAAGATCGAACCTTGGGAAGTTTTGAGTCTCCACGAACTAAAATTCGATGGATCTACGACAGTGAATTAGGGGCTGTTTCAGAAGTATATACAGAAGCATCTCGTTTTGTAATTATGGCAGTAACTTCAGTAAAAGAAGAAGGAGCACTTGATTTTGAAAACGTAAAAGAGGCAATTGAGCAAAAGGTTATTGCAGAGAAAAAATCAGAAATGATTTTAGCTGAATTGGGTTCTTACGGATCATTTGAGGAAGCCGTGAAAAAACTGAATGGCAATGTCGAGATTATTGAGGCACTAAGTTTTTCAGAGTTTTCTATTCCGGGACTTGGCCAAGAGAATGAGTTGTTTGGCCGTATGTTTTCATTGGCGCCAGGTCAGGTCTCCAAGCCTGTAGCTGGTGAAAGAGGTGTAATCGTTGCGGAAGTAATGGAGTACACGAATCCAGTGCAAGAGCCTGATTATGTAAGCTCGAAAGATCAAATGAGTAGAACCCTTGCTGATCGAGTAAACTTTGAGGCCTTTACTGCCTTGCAATCTGCAGTGAACGTAGTAGACCAGCGCTACTTGTTCTACTAGTCAACAGATTTTAAATCTTACCTGACCCAGGTTGTTTCTGCAGCTTGGGTTTTTTGTGCAGTTTTATTCAATGCGTATCTACCCCATCTTCTTGCTGATATTAGTGGCTTGATCACCGCCAAAAGCCGAGAAATTGAAGTACGATTCCGACTCTTATCAGGTTGCATTTCTCATCATGGATGGAGTCTACAATACTGAGTTGACAGCCCCTTATGATGTTTTTCAGCATACTGCATTTCGAAAGGGAATAAAGAAGATGGAGGTGTTTACCATCGCGGAACATCGTAAGATGATTCGGAGTTTTGAAGGTCTAAGTATTAGGGCAGACTATGGCTTTAACGATGATTTTCCACCAATAGACATTCTTGTGATTCCCAGCGCTGAAAGCCATCATAGTAGTGCTTTGGAAAATGGAGTACTTCTAAATTTTGTTCGGTCCATTGACTCCACCGCCACTTGGGTTACTTCGCACTGCGATGGCTCCTCCGTTCTGGCCGCGGCGGGCCTACTTGATGAAAGGTACACTACCACCTTTCCATCAGATTTGCAAGAATTTGAAGCGCGCTTTCCGAGAGTAAAAGTTGTGGATGATAAGGTGATTGTAGAGGACGGAAAGTACATTACTTCCGCAGGAGGAGCGAAGTCCTTTGAGGCGGCATTGCATTTGACCCACATTCTATATGGGGAGACGATTGCACAAGAAATTGCCGAGGGCCTAGTCTTGAATTGGTCAAGTGAGGTGAATGACAGCCTTTGCTTTGTCAACAGGCACTAAATGTCGGCTCGAAAGGAAATAAAGAAATTTCTACCGGCTGCACTAATGCCACTTGAGTAAGGGCGATAGTGTAGATCAAGAATATTCTCGATTCCAGCACTCAAATTAGTCGTTGCGCTTGGTCGGATGCTAAACTTCCAATTGACCGTATACCATGAGGATGACCCATCCGGCCCATAAATGTGTGGTTTATTCTGTTCCGAAGGAGCGAGTTCAGTGAAGGTTATTCCTCCATTGTAATTGAGGTATATCTCTGAACGAATTTTTTCAGAAACAAAGGCGAATGCAGTATTGCCAAACAATGGACTTACGTGACGTAAGCTTTCTTTTGTGTCTAGATCTGCCCCATTCATATAAGTTAGCGTCGACCTGAATCCAAAATGTTTGTTCAGGTTAAATTTAAGACTGTAAGAGGCGCCAGCTACACAGGCCTGCTCAATGTTCTGTTCTGAGAGCACTTGACTTAATACTCCGTCGTAAAATATAGAATCTTCACCATTGATTTGGCTTGGACTTCTGGCGATGGTGTTTTGCAAAAAGGTGTAGAAAAAGTTGACCTGAATCTGTCCTTTGTCTCCTAGTTTTCTGAGAATTCCAAGCTCCCCGTTGTAGGCATATTCAGGAAGGATATTGTTGTTTGGAACTACTACCCGGCCAGGCTCTGAATCAAAAACCTTCGCTACATCATCTACATTCGGACTTCTGAAGCCAGAGGAGATGCTCAAGTTAAACTGCCATTCAGTCCAGGGTCTATAGGTATAGCCTAAACTGGAAGTAAATGCATCACTAGAGAGATTCACCTCACTGAAAGGGAAATTATAAAATGAGCTCTCACTAAAATCCGAATTAAGAAGGTTTCTAGTATATCGGACTCCCCAAAGGAAGGTGGATTTCTTATTGAACTTAAGTTGATGTGAGAAATAAGCGGATAACTGTTGGGTGGTGCTTCCTGCTTCAGGATAGCGAGAGGCCACAGGGCTGCTCAATCTAGAAATGATGTTTGATTGAACAGCTTCTGATGAAACATTATTCCGATTGAATTCAAAGCCGTAGAAGAGGGTGTTCTTTTCGTTGATTTGCTTATCTAAATCGGCGTTGAGGGTGATCAAACCAACTTGCTCAGTTCTGGTTCTAAGTATCGAGGATTGGAACTTTCTGTCATTCCTTGATTCTTCAAAAAATTGGTGGGCCGCGCTGATATTAAGACGGTCGAAAAGCCTTCGCTTTTGAGTTACCTCAACATTTATCAGATTCATGATCCAAGTTTGAGGCCCGTAGTACCATTCAGCATTGATCGGTTGCCCATTTCTTTCATCAACAAGGCGATCGTATCTAGGAATATCGGATGTTGAAGAATAAATGAGACTGTAGTGAACAGCAAGAGAATCGGAGGGCCTGAAACTGATTTTCTGACTTAAATTAAACTGGTCGTAACCGGAACTCCTTTGTACATGCGAATTGTCGTTTTCAACGATTTTGTCCTTATTTTTGATTCGTTCAACATACCAAAGGCGTTTTCCGAAATCTCCATCAGAAGCTTTATAGGTACGTCCTGAGCGGAGATCATCGAAAGAACTGGCTGAAAATGATGTAAAGGAGCTCCATTTGCCTTTTCCCATATCCAGAAAGGCTTTAATGCTTTTTTCGTTGTTGGCAGAAGAATAACGCAGAGCAAAGCCTAAGTTAACCCCAGAGCTATCTTGGAAATTGCTTGGCTTTCTCGTTTTAAAATTCATCACACCCCCGAGCGCATCACTTCCATAAATCACTGAGCCAGGACCGAAGATGACCTCAGTTTTATCGATGAGAAAAGGGTCAATGTTTAACACATTCTGCAAGTTTCCTCCGCGAAAAATGGCATTGTTCATTCGTACTCCGTCAACCACGATGAGCACTTTGTTGGCGGCAAAACCTCGTATCATTGGGGAACCGCCACCTAGTTGACTTTTTTGGACGAAAACTTCCCCAGATTGGCTCAGCAAGTCGGCGCTGGTTTGTGGGTTTTGAAAGTCAATTTCCTTACGACTAACCACTTTAACTTTATTGGGAACGTCTTCTCGTTTGAGAGCCCTTTTGTTCGCGGTGACCACAAAAACCCCCAAGTCAATGGCTTTTTCGCTCAGGTAAACAGTTCCATTCTGGCTGAGAACCGATGTTACAGGCATGAACTTCGTTTGAAATGAAGGATGCTGAATGATAAGTGTGTCGCTTAGTTCAAAACTGGATAAACTAAAGCGCCCCTCTGCGTCCGAAATGACCGAAGCAGAATTGCTTAGGTTGATGATGAACACCTCGTCGATCGCACGCAGGGTTATGATGTTAAACACTTGAGCCTTTTGAGCCTGAAGCTCTTGGCAAAAAAGGAAAAGCAGAAAATATAGGATGCGTCTCATGTGGCCGTTAGGGGCTGCAACAATAGCAAAAATCACACCACAGGTATTGAATTGAGCCAGTTTATGAGAACCTTGGCCTTACTTGAAATTCAAATGCGGGTACCTACGCATGAGGGAGTAAATTTTGTCACGACATTTCTTCTGAAATTCTAAGCTAGAATGAGCCTCCGGATGTTGTGGGCGATGCCCGAGCATTTTCAATACATCTTCGATTTCAGGGAGTAAGATTTTGGTGTTTTCACTGAAGCAGTAATCGGAAAGAGCATCCCAAATATGATCGACGGCTTGATTGCTGGGATGAACAAGGTCCTCATGGTAATACCGATAATCTCGGAGTTCATCAAGCATCAATTCATATGCTGGAAAATAGTGAACACCATCTGCTATAACTTGATGGATGCCTTCAAGAAGTCGAGCCTTGCTTCTCTGATTTAGGACAGCCCCTTTTTTAAGGTGTCGAACAGGGCTTAGTGTTAATACAATTTGAACTCTCGGGTTGGCCTCCTTCAAGGTTTTAATGAGCAGGTCAAGCGAGGTCCGAATATTTTCAATTTTCAACAGTTCCTGTTCAAAATGACTTGTAGCTAACCTTTGGTTGTTCGAAATGATTTCATTCGTTTTTAAGTAGCGGTAAACTACTGCTGACCCAAGCGAAATGAAAACAACTTCGTAGGATTTGATTTGCTTGTTTAGTCCTTCTTGGAGAATTTGGATTTGAGAGAGAAGTTCAACTTTGGAAGGGTTGCATAATTGACTGTGATAATCGAGAGATTTCCATAGACCATCATGTTGAATCAGATGCTCTTCATTGATCGATTTGCTTAGCGCGTCACTTACTAGTCGTGCAGTGGAAATTGGGTTAACCAGCGTGCCAAAAGGGTTGGTACTTGTGTTGAATTTGAATCTTTCAAAAAGACTTCCAATGGAATCACTGAAACATGACCCTAGGGTGAGAATATTTGATGGATGTTCAATTTGAAATCCAGCAGGAAGGATGTTTATTTTACTGATTTGACTTTTCAATGATTTTCCAAAGTTCCAAATTTCCGCTTTCCCGAAACACATCAGTATATTTGCCACCCTCTTGAGCACACAAATCAACATAACACTTCCTGACGGCTCAGTTCGTCAGTATGAAGCAGGGATCAGTTCATTCGAAATTGCGCGAAGCATTAGTGAAGGGCTTGCCCGAAAAGTGGTATCCACGAAAGTTAATGGACGTATTCGCGAAATAGCGACTCCAATTCTAGAAGATGCAGAAGTGCAGCTTCTCACCTGGGATGACAAAGAAGGGAAAAAGACCTTCTGGCACTCTTCGGCGCACGTTTTGGCTCAGACCTTAGAGTTTTTCTATCCTAAGGTTAAGCTTACCATCGGCCCAGCCATTGATCAGGGTTTTTACTATGACGTGGATTTGGGCGATGAAGTCTTGTCTGAAAAAGACTTTCCGAAACTTGAGCAGAAGTTCTTGGAGTTTGCTCGCGAGAAGTTTGAATTTCAAATGCGCGAAGTATCCAAGGCCGATGCACTTGCTTTTTACGAAAAGGAGCACAACGAATTCAAACTTGAGTTGATCAGTAATCTAGAAGATGGAGATATCACCTTCTGTGATCATTCAAACTTTACCGATCTCTGCAGAGGAGGCCACCTTCCAAATACCGGTTTGATCAAAGCCATCAAAATAATGAGTGTCGCCGGTGCTTATTGGAGAGGAAATGAAAAGAACCCTCAACTTACCAGAGTATACGGAATTAGCTTTCCGAAGCAATCGATGCTGAAGGAGTATCTCCAAATGTTGGAAGAAGCCAAGAAGCGAGATCATAGAAAACTTGGAAAAGAGTTAGAGCTTTTCACTTTCTCAGATAAAGTTGGTCAAGGACTTCCGCTTTGGTTACCTAAGGGTGCTGCATTGCGCGAACGCCTTGAAAGGTTTATGCGTTCTGCTCAACAAAAGGCGGGATATGTACCCGTAGTTACACCTCATATTGGCCACAAAAATCTATATGTCACCTCGGGTCATTACGATAAGTATGGCGAAGATTCTTTCAAGCCAATTGAAACGCCGCATGAGGGTGAGGAGTTCTATTTAAAGCCGATGAACTGCCCGCATCATTGTGAGATTTATAAAGCCAGCCCTAAGTCTTACCGCGATTTACCTGTTCGCTTTGCGGAGTTTGGAACTGTCTATCGTTACGAACAAAGCGGCGAGTTACATGGCCTAACACGCGTGCGTGGTTTTACTCAGGATGATGCTCACATCTTCTGTCGCGTAGATCAGGTGAAAGAAGAGTTCAAGAAAGTCATTGACCTTGTATTATATGTTTTGCGGGCCTTAGATTACAAGAATTACACAGCTCAAATTTCTCTCAGAGACCCAGATGACCCGGGGAAGTACATTGGCGAAGTGGAAAATTGGGAAAGGGCAGAACGTGACATAGTTGAAGCCACCGAGGAGAAGGAGCTTAACACGGTGACAGTTTATGGTGAGGCTGCTTTCTACGGGCCGAAGCTCGACTTCATGGTTGAGGACGCTCTAGGTCGAGAGTGGCAGCTAGGAACAATTCAAGTTGATTACAATCTTCCAGAGCGTTTTGAATTGGAATATACCGGAAGCGACGACAAGAAACATCGCCCTGTTATGATCCATAGAGCTCCATTTGGATCCTTGGAACGTTTTGTTGCTTTGCTGATTGAACATTGTGAAGGGAAGTTTCCATTGTGGTTAACCCCAGAGCAGGTAACGATTTTGAGCATTTCTGAGAAGTACAATGAGGCCGTGCAGAATGTGGCTCATGTCCTAAATAATTACGATATTCGCGCCCTCGTTGACGAGCGCGCCGAAAAAATTGGTCGAAAGATCAGGGATGCGGAAGTGCAGAAAATTCCATACATGTTAATTGTAGGGGAGAAAGAGATGAATGATGGAACGGTTTCCGTTCGTCGTCAAGGAGAAGGTGACCTCGGTTCCATGAAGATCGAAGCCTTCGCCAAGCTAGTCAACGAAGAAATAGAAGCGAAGCTTCAAGAGTTTAACTAAAGTCGAGCAATATCGCAATAAGAAGAAGACGTCCAGTAAGACGCCGAGTTGAGGATCCACACAGGATTAATGAAAAAATCATCGCACCAGAAGTGCGCTTGGTTCATGATGATGGTGAGGGTCAGCAGATTTGCACGACAGCGGAAGCACTTGTGATTGCTCGCGGGAAGGGTTTGGATTTGGTAGAGATTTCACCAAAGGCAAAGCCACCGGTTTGTAAGGTAATTGATTACAAGAAATTCCTTTACGAACAGAAAAAGAAACAAAAGGAGCTGAAGTCCAAGGCCTCGAAAGTGGTCATTAAGGAAATCCGCTACGGACCTCATACGGAAGATCATGATTTCAATTTCAAATTGAAGCATGCTCGGAAGTTTTTGGAAGAAGGATCAAAGCTTAAGGCTTATGTCTTTTTCAGAGGTCGAACGATAGTTTATAAGGAGCAAGGGGAAATTCTGCTTCTAAAACTTGCGCAGGCACTCGAAGACGTTGGTGTTGTAGAGAGCATGCCGAAATTAGAAGGGAAGCGTATGATCATGTTCATTGCGCCGAAAAAGAAGAAGTAAACAGGACAAACAAAAGTTTGAGACATGCCTAAAATGAAAACCGTATCTAGTGCCAAAAAGCGATTTAAGCTGACCGGCAGCGGTAAGATTAAGCGTAAGCACGCCTTCAAAAGTCACATCTTGACGAAGAAGGAAACGAAGCAGAAGCGTAATCTTACTAAAGCCACTTTGGTATCTGATGCCGATACTTCCAATGTGAAGTTGATGTTGAATATGAAGTGAGAATCACTTCGGTTAATGTTAGACCCGGATTTGAGCTTTAAGATCGTCTAGGACGGCGCTTTGGTCCAAAAAACAATAGAATGCCTAGATCAGTAAATGCAGTAGCGTCGCGAACCAGACGCAAGAAGATTCTCAAGCAGGCCAGAGGCTACTGGGGAAGAAGAAAAAATGTTTTTACAGTAGCGAAGAACGCTGTTGAACGTGGACTTTCATACGCGTATCGCGACCGTAAGACCAAGAAAAGAAACTTCAGATCACTATGGATTCAGCGTATCAATGCTGGAGCCCGTGAGAATGGGATATCCTACTCTCAATTGATGGGATTGCTTTCTAGCAAAAACATCGAATTGAACAGAAAGGTACTTGCCGACTTGGCGATGAACCATCCTGAAAGCTTTAAGGCTGTTGTTGAAGCGGCTAAAAAATAAGCTTTAAAAACACAACATTTGGAAAAGCCGTTCATTTTTTGAGCGGCTTTTTTTATATCCCTATTCTGCTGAGTCCTTTGGCAGATAAAGTGTGCGTTGGGTCTAATGCAAGAGCGTTCTTGTAATACTGCAGTGCTTCATCCCTCTCTCCTTTTAGTTCGTATACAAGCCCCAAGTTGTAGACGGCATCTGTCCAATTAGGTATTGATTGAATAGTCGCTTTGAATGAAACAGCGGCAGAGTCGAATTCCTCAAGTTGAGTGAGGTAGATAAAACCAGTGTTGTAATGAGCCTTTGCGTCAGTAGGTTCAAGCTCTAAGATTTCCTTGTAGGTCTTTAGGGAAGTTCTTGGTTGCTCGTTGTTTTGTTCGAACAAACCTCTATTGTATAGGACTTCAATTGAGCTCGAGTCTATTCGAAGGGCATTGTTGTAAAAGTCAACAGCCAATTCATTTCCTGCATAAGCGTATAACAAGCCGAGCTGCAAGTAGGCTTCATAATGTTGGTTGTTCTGTTCAGTTGCAGTTAAGAATGAGCTGATGGCTCGAGAAGTATCGCCTGCAACTTTAAAGATCATGCCTTTAAGAAAATACGCCTCGTCATTAAACACATCTAATTTTAAAACTTGATCCGCATAAGAAACGGCCTCGTCGTATGCTTCAGTTCTGAGCAGAAGTTTGGCCATAACCAAATTAGCATCTGCATCTTCCTGATTTTGAGAGAGGCATTTTTGAAGTTCACCAAGGGCACCTTGGTAATTATTCAATGCCATAAGAAGTTCGGCTTTGTAGGAGTAATGAGCGCAATTTGAAGGTTCAATAACCTTTGCTCTATCCAATTCCTCGGCTGCTCGAACTAAATCGTTCTGACCTTCATAGTATTTCGCACGCACAACGAAAAGTGCAGCCTTAGAAGGGTCTTGAATAATGGCCTGATTCAAGGAATCAATATACGTCTGCCCAGACCCGATGGGTTCTTTTGGGTCCTTCCCGTCGCGTGAATTTTCAACACAGGAGAAAGTCAAAAGGGAAATGAAAAGCAGAAAAAGGCTTCGTTTCAACATATCGCAAAGAAAAGCCTCAGAAACTGAGGCTGAACTTTCCTGAACAATAATTTAGTTAGAGGCGGAATCTGCCTTGATCTTATTCTCGATTTCTTCTGCCAATTCTGGGTTATCCTCTAGCAGTTCTTTAACCGCATCGCGACCTTGCCCGAGTTTTGTTTCACCGTAACTGAACCAAGAACCACTCTTTTTTACGATTTCTTGCTCGACCGCTAAATCAATGATTTCTCCTGATTTGCTGATGCCCTTGCCATACATGATGTCAAATTCGGCACGTCTAAATGGTGGCGCAATTTTGTTTTTCACCACTTTCACTTTCGTTCTGTTCCCCATCACAGCGTCGCCATTTTTGATTTGGCTTGAACGCCGAATGTCAATGCGTACTGAAGAGTAGAACTTAAGAGCGTTTCCACCTGTAGTTGTTTCAGGGTTACCGAACATCACACCAATTTTTTCTCGAAGTTGATTGATGAATATGCAGCAACATCCTGTTTTGTGAATGGTTCCGGTAAGCTTTCGTAGGGCCTGACTCATCAGTCTGGCTTGAAGGCCAACAACCATATCGCCCATTTCTCCTTCAATTTCCGCTCTTGGGGTGAGCGCCGCAACAGAGTCAATAACAATTAGGTCAATTGCTCCCGAGCGTATGAGATTCTCAGTAATCTCGAGTGCTTGCTCACCATTGTCAGGTTGTGAGATCAACAAATTCTCCGTATCAACCCCTAAATTTTCAGCATAAAATCGGTCAAATGCATGCTCTGCATCTATGATCGCAGCGATGCCTCCAGATTTTTGAACTTCGGCAATAGCGTGAATGGCTAGGGTCGTTTTTCCAGACGATTCAGGACCGTAAATCTCTACGACTCTGCCGCGAGGATAACCGCCTATTCCTAGCGCGAGGTCTAATGTCAGTGAGCCTGAAGGGATGGCTTCAACATCCTCAACGGCTTCGTCTCCCATTTTCATTACGGCGCCTCTACCAAAATTCTTTTCGAGCTTATCCATCGTGAGTTTCAAAGCTTTTAGTTTTTCTTGTGCTACATCTTTAGCCATAGTGTATTGTTTGAATTTGGTACAAATCAAATGTATGAGAATGTAACCTATTTACGTCTTGGGAAAATCATTTTTAAGGAATAACTTTAGTTGTCTAAAGCTTCAAGAATCTGCTCTGCATGCGCTTTGGTTTTCACCTTACCAAAGATCTTTTGGATGATACCATTTGCGTCGATGACAAATGTTTTTCTGTGAATTCCGTCGTATTCTTTTCCCATGAACTTCTTAGGTCCCCAAACTTTATATGCCTCAATTACCGTTCTCTCAGTATCCGCTAAGAGCTGAAAGGGCAATTCGTATTTATCGGCAAATTTTAAGTGCTTCTTTTCATCATCTGCGCTTACACCAAGTATGGCGAAGCCCTGGTCAAAAAGCAATTGATAATTGTCTCTAAGATTACACGCTTCCGCTGTGCATCCTGGAGTATTGTCCTTTGGGTAGAAATAGAGTATCAGTTTTTTTCCTGAGAAATCCGAAAGAGATACGTTCTTTCCAAATTGGTCTATTCCAGTGATTTCAGGTGCCTTTTGGCCTTCTGTGAGTGTTTCCATCTTTATTATACTTGTTAGCACAAAACAACCTAAGTTGTTCGAAGTTCACATGAAGAAAGCAGAAAAAGTTCAATTCGTCATAGATACATTGGAAGATCTCTATCCAGAGACTCCAATTCCACTCTATCATTCAGATGCCTATACCTTGCTCATAGCAGTGATTCTCTCTGCGCAGTGCACGGACGTTAGGGTGAATCAAATCACTCCAATACTTTTTAAACGAGCAGATAATCCACACGATATGCTCAAGCTTTCAGAAGCGGAAATTCAGGAAATCATACGCCCTTGTGGTTTGTCGAAATCAAAAGCTAAAGGAATTTGGGTGTCAAGCCAAATGATTGTTGAACAACACAATGGGCAAGTTCCAAATAATTTCTCAGACCTTGAGGCACTTCCAGCAGTGGGCCATAAAACAGCCTCGGTTGTTATGAGTCAAGCCTGCGGAGTTCCTGCGTTTCCAGTTGATACACACATTCATCGCTTGATGTACCGTTGGGGATTAAGCAGTGGAAAGAATGTGGTGCAAACAGAAAAAGACGCTAAGCGTCTTTTTCCTAAGGAACTATGGAATAAGCTCCATCTACAAATCATCTTCTATGGCAGGGAGTATAGCCCGGCCAGAGGTTTTCGCATTGATAACAGCGTCATTGAAAAGGTCATTGGTGCGAGGGACCAATAAACCTAAGCTCAGTTGATTACAAATTCGAATCGACCCACATATTTCGAAGGTCTGTTTGAATAGGCTTTTGAGAACTTCAAAATATTCTCAATCGTAGTTTGTTTCGGCCTAAATGATGTTTCCTTTAGGCCAGACTCTTTAATGAGTTTTTTTTCTTCTCGAGCAAAGCGAGACAATTCATCCAAGGTTGAGTGTAGATCCATATGTACATGATTTTTGAGTGAAACATGCACTAGGAACGCAGCTAACTCTCAGATAGTATGAAGCCTTAAAAATTATTGCTTTAAAAGCTGTAGGTTGTTCTTCTCAATGAGTTTTCGAAGGTTGATGAGCGCATAGCGCATTCTTCCCAAGGCAGTGTTAATACTCACGTTTGTCTCTTCAGCGATGTCTTTGAAACTCATCTTCGAGTAGTGACGCATTTTAAGTACTTCCTTCTGCTCCTCAGGTAGGAATTCAATCAGATTCTTTACATCTGCTTGTACCTGACGATCAAAGAGACTATCCTCAACGCTTGGTTCGTCAAAAACGATGGTATCGAATACATCGTAATTATCGCCTCCGCGTGACATAGGCATTCTCTTGCCTTTACGGAAATGGTCAATAACGAGGTTGTGGGCTATTCTCAGAACCCAAGGAATGAATTTCCCTTCCTCATTGTAGCGTCTAGACTTTAATGTCCGAATCACCTTAATGAAGGTATCCTGGAACACGTCTTCCGAAAGTGCGGAATCGTGGGTAAGATTCATGATGTAACCAAATATCCGGTCTTTGTTCCGGGTGATGAGAACTTCTAAAGAAGCTTCGTGACCGTCTAAATAACGACGTACAAGACGTTGATCAGAAATGAACGAGCTGTGCATAACACTCAGTTTTAGGTTGATTAATGGGTAGTTGTGTATTCCTAAAACGTAGAATTTATGCTATAGGCGAGATGTGTTCGTTTGTATTCTTCTTAATTCAGCGTTGAAAAGTGTCATTTGCTATATCTGGAACAAAATTACTCCCTTCGACTGTGATCAAAGATAGGAAAAGTACTTTTGCAAATTCACGATTAACAAGGCTTAACGATTGAATGGCAAATCCTGTAGACACTCAAACTGATTCAATTTTTATTCGAGGTGCTCGAATGCACAACTTGAAAAACGTGGATGTTGCCATTCCACGGAACCAATTTGTGGTGGTAACTGGTCTTTCTGGCTCCGGAAAGTCCTCTCTAGCTTTCGATACTTTGTACGCCGAAGGTCAAAGGAGATATGTAGAAAGTCTATCCTCATACGCTCGGCAGTTTCTTGGAAAAATCGATAAGCCCAGCGTAGATAACATAGAAGGTATTGCACCAGCCATTGCGATTGAGCAAAAGGTAAGCAGCCGGTCTTCTCGGTCAACAATTGGTACAAGCACCGAGATTTACGATTACCTGAAACTTCTCTTTGCGCGTGTTGGCATCACATACTCTCCCATCAGCAATAAAGAGATCCGGTCCGAAGGATTGAAAGAAATAGTTGAATATGTAAAGAGCTGCAAGAAGGACGAACGAATCGTGCTTAGTGCACCGG